>JAGRAW010000320.1 GCA_020434415.1 Bdellovibrionales bacterium | reverse complement strand
ATACCAGCTGGGGAAAGAACTCTCTTCCCAAGACATTGCTGAAATTCGAACGTTTCTCGAATACCAGCTGGGGAAAGAACTCTCTTCCCAAGACATTGCTGAAATTCGAACGTTTCTCGATGCACTTACCGGTGACCGCCCTGAGCATGCACAGAAGCCTGGAGAAGCAGCTCTTGCGGAAGGCGTTGCTTCCCGGTAGGCGATCTTATGCCTCGATGGAGTGGGCTTGACCGCTCGAGGCAGCTGATTGGCAGGAGGCACCGTGCGCAGAACCTCGATGAAAATTGGTTGGCGAGAGGGCTTACTGATCGCGTCCGTAGTTATCTTTAGCTCCCCGTGGTCGGCTGTCGCCCAGAGTTCAGAAAATGACGAACTCGTTTCGGGACTGATCTGCGACGAAATCGCTCAGATTAGTCTGATCTGTCATCGTGGGGCTCGGTCGGGAGGTTGTCCGCGGGAGTCTTATGCCGAACGTTTGCAGGGTTTTATGCGCGAACGGCTGGAGCTGACCGAGAATTCTACGGCGTGGGACGATATACATCGTTTGGCGGCACGGGCCTGTCAGGCTTCCTGCGCCAGACAGTGGGCCGGTAAGGAGCCGCGGTCGAGAGAAGAAGTGTGTGTTCGCCAGGGGCTCCGCCCGGATCGCCATCGCCCTCCCGAGAAGCCCAATCAATAAAACGACCTGTCTTAAAATTACCTGATCGGTGAGCAGGGCGGCAGAAAAGCCGTGGTAGCTGCTAATGTCTAAGGTCGGATGGGCCGATGATTAAGGGGCGGCCCTCATTCTGACGGGCTGTCGCGTGGTGTCAGCGCGTGGCGCATAACATTCAGTGCCTTTCTGTATGGAGCTTCACTCCCGGCGGGTCATCTTGTCGCGTTCGTCACTCAGGGAGGCTTCTCGTGAGCAGGGGGCAACCCTTGTCGAATTTAGCCTTGTCGCACTGCTGCTTCTCTCTCTCCTTTTTACCTTCCTCGACTTTGCGCATTACTTGACGCTGCGAGCGGTAATGATCAAAGGCGCTCAGGATGCGCTAGAAATCGCGTTAAAAACGGATCAGTTCCAATATGAACTCTCGGAGTACAGCTCCACAAGTGACGAGTATTTAAACGAGTTCGTCCCCACCAGAGCAGATATCATCGCTAAGGCCGTGAGCCTTCCATTGGCAACGCTTGCTTCCCCTGAAGGCTCGGGCGGTCTTGTCGAACTCCTGACCTTTAGCGCCGAAGATAGATTATCTAACACTGAAGTGGAGCTCTCCGGCATGCAGGCGCTGGTCTTGCGGCCTGGCGATATCGCAGTCGAAACCGTCAGCGGACTGCCGGTGCACCACCCCTATAGCAAACCGGCGGGAGAGCGGATGGTAGATTCCATGAAGTCGCAGCCGGTTATCATCCAGCTGCGTGCGAAGAAGAAGTTCTTCCTACCGCTGTTTCTGAATGAACTGCCGGTGAACGTAACGGCGGTTGGATGGGCCCAACAATATCCGAAGAGCGGTTTCAATCTTCAGGACTTTCTCGCTGATGCTCCCGGTCCGGGGGGACCGGAGGACGATCCTGACGAATGTGTTCCGGACCCCAGTTGCGGAAGCTGGAGCTGGCCCCCTGACTGCGAATGCTGCGACGAACCGACTGAGCACTTCGAACTGTGCGCGAACGGTGGAACATGGGAAGACCATCCCTCCGTGTGCGGCTGTGATTGCTCCAGCGCCGGGTATTGCGAGCACGGATACGAATGGAATTGCGCCTGTCGGCCTTGTCCTCCGCCCGCTGATGGAAGCTGTGCCTGTTGGGATTTCAGTTCGTGCTCATGTCCGGAGACGTGTCAGGGGAACTAGAAGCAGTACCAAGCGATGAAAAGAAAAGCTCCAATTTCTATACTGCGCCCGAAGCATCGAGGGAGTGGCTCTAGGAGTGCGTTGCGGGGTCCTGGTTCGGAACGCGCGCCGGCTCTGTCAGTACGACGGTACGCAGCTTTTGGGTTCAACGCGGACAATGACTCCGGAGTAGTGCTGCTTCTTCTCAGCATTTTTCTTGTTGCAATAGTGTCCTTTCTTGCCTTGCTCATCGATGGTGCAAGGATGGCAACAGCATCGACCGAGAAGAGAATGACGGCGGAAGCAGCGGTGACTGCCGCACTGGAAGCTTATCGAAACCATGATCCGGTAGCGACCACCGCCGAAGGCATTTATCTGGAAAGACTTGGAGTGGCGATTGACCGTGCGGAAGAAGTAATCGCGCTTCGAACGAACGCCTTGATGACCAGTCGCCACAACGACCAGATCGATGCCTCTGCCAATGAATTGAAAGACGGCACAGGAGCACTCTCGGGACGTGGGAGCGATGTGGCGGGAGTGATAACTGCCGGCAGGTGGTTCGAGTCGGAGCCGGATGAGGGCTGCTCCGGCTACGCTGATACCACGTCCTCCTGTCCCTGTCCCGGTGCCGCATGGCAGGGACCCTGTTTCCTACCCAATACCGCAAGCGCTACGGACTTGACCGCCTTCGACCTGACCCTTCGCTCGAAGGATGATGACGGGCTGCCGCTCTTACTGAAGCCGGTGATGGACAAGATGCTGGGACTGGCAGGAAGCGCCACCGCTGAAATTTCTGAGCGGGCACGAGCAACCCTGCATGCCAGGGTCGGTCTCTATGGCATCGATCTTTCACGTAGCATCGCGTTCGATTCCCATGCTGATTGGAACCATCTTGCCTGCAACCAGGCATGGACCAATCTTGGCTCCGCCACAAACTACGTCTACCGGCTCGACAATTCAGATCCGAGTTCTCGCTGTAACGGTTCTACCGTTAATCCCTGCACGGCAGACGTTGCCCTGGCGGATCGCTGCACCGAAGCAGCAGCGATGGCACAAAATGGCGGTTGCAAGTTTTCGAACCATCATCAGTTTCTCTATTACTACAATTTGCCCGCCGGCCCGCCCGCGGATCCTAGTGCCCCCCGGGCGCCGCATGAGCACTATCGCAGTGACTTTGCCTGCTTTGAAATCGGTGGTTCCGACTACCTCATCGATGTCGTTACTCAGCCGCAGCCTCTATCCGATATCCTTACCGGTTTGAACACGGCAATCACCGAGATCGAGACACGAACCGTTCCCGGCGACCGAATCGGGATATTCGGCTTTAACGGTGCCGTGATCGAACAGAGCGTTATCGGGCCCACAAATCAGTTTCTCGACGCGGCTGCATGGAGTGACTTGAGGGAGATAACTGACGTCACTCTGCTGGATGGTAGCCCAAACAATACCGCTCTGAGGAAGCGTTTGGAAACGTACCGCCTCTTCCCGGAGCCGGATGGGTTGACCGATATTCCCGCAGCGCTGCTCTATGCAGGAAAGACGATGCCGGAGGATTTGCCTCATGCTGACTTACAGGTGACGTTTTTCAGCGACTTTATCAACACCTGTAAGCACTCTTCCGGCAGCTGGATTCAGGATGCCGCCGGTGAGGTTGTACTGGGCACTCAAACGTGCCAGGTTCCCGACTACACTCAAGATTCTACAGTCCATCCTGAGTACTCTTCACTCAACTACTTCCAGAATGGGATGGAAGAAGCGGTGCTGATGGTAGTCGATGCCGATTTGACGGGGCAGATACCGTATTTCGACTGGACTACGGTCCAGACGAGAATCGACAGCGGATGGAAAACGTTCTCTCAGCGCGGCATCCGCTTCAACGCTTTTATTTTCGGTGAGCTGGTCGAGCCTTCGGTGCTGCTGCGACAGAGCAAGACCGATCCGACGAAGTGTATGGACCAGGCTGATGCGAGGCAACATCACCGAAGCATGGTGCCCGGTTTCGTGGGAGATCACGATTGGCGGCCAAACGATAGTCAGCGATGTATTTGGTTCGGACAGCGAGACCTACGCTGCAAGGCCATATCGGTTGCACTGTATCCGGATGTCATGACGGCCTATACGGGCGGATACTTCCTTCCGATTCGGCCCCCGTGCGATCCGACTGCCATCGACGCCAAGCTGGCGGAGGGCGGACTACCCACTTGGGGTGTCAGCGTTGCAAGCTGTCAAGAGGGTGCACTAGAGGACAATATGGACTCGAAAGTTTGTGCACCTTGGACGGGCGATGGAGCAAGCAGTTCGATTGCGGATCCGGCGATCGGAACCTATGGAACCAATGCGAGTAACGGCGCCGTTAGCGCTCTAGTCGGCGCCGGAGCCGCAAAAGTCGATTGGGGTTCGGCCTTCTTCCATGCGGATACGTATGACTTCGGCTATTGGAACCAAGACAGTTGGCGCCCGGGCGAGATGTCGGGACGCATGGTCTGCGACACGAAGTGTCGCTCAAAGAAGGACCAGATACTGGATGTGATCAAGAACATCTATAATGTCAGTCCCTATTCCTATGTGCGTTCAGATGTTTGAGCCGTACTCGACAAACCTTCGCGACGAAGGTAGCGGCACCACGGACCCGCCTCGTACCGAAGAAGAGGGGGTCGCTATGCTCGAGTTCGCGATCGCGGTGTTCGGAATAGTGTTCGGTATTCTTATCGTGATCGATCTCGGACTGGCGATCTCTCAATACATGTTGCTCTCGCAGGCGGGGCAAGAGGGAGTCCGGTTCATGGCTCAGTTGCCTCAGTTCGAGCCGAGCCCGTCAGGCGGCTATACCGATATTGGTGGGACCGCGGTAGATATTCAGAACTGCATCGACGGACTACCCTCCGCGATAGCCTGTCGCCATTATTTCGCTCAACAACGAGTGCGTGAAGCCCTACAGACAATCGATCAATTTGATAGCTTCGGGGTAAGCGGGGGGCTGCCGCAAATTACTACCTACTATACTCCCGCCAATTCCGGTACCGGCAGCACGGACGACACTGTGGCAATTGAGCTGAGAGGAACGTATACCGGATTCTTTCTCAACTTCCCGATGCTCGTCGATCATCAATCGGCGTATCTCTACGAGGGAGTGTAGCAAGCCGAAGAAATAGGCGGCGGAAGTGACTTTTTCACCGGTCTGCTACTGCCTATCAAGACTGAGAGCTTTGCCACGAATAAATTTGCTCTCAAAACAGCGATTTCGGCCAATCTC
>JAGRAW010000031.1 GCA_020434415.1 Bdellovibrionales bacterium | reverse complement strand
ACTGGTAACTCAGGATGAATTTCCGCGACCATCAAGCACCCTGGATGCACTTGCCGCGCTTCGACCGGCGTTCAGAACAGACGGTACGGTTACTGCAGGCAATTCTTCCGGAATCAACGACGGTGCTTGTGCCCTCCTGTTGGCATCTGAGGCGGCGGTGATTCGATACGGTTTGCAACCGAAGGTCAAAATCCGCTCTAGCGCCGTCTGTGGTGTCGAGCCGCGAATAATGGGTATAGGTCCTGTCGAGGCAGCAAAGCGTGCGCTGACCCGCAGCGGCGTGCAGTTCTCATCGCTCGACGTGATCGAGCTCAACGAAGCGTTTGCCGCCCAATCGCTGGCAGTCTTACGTCAGTGGGGAATCGCTGACGACGACGCCCGGGTGAATCCGAACGGCGGCGCAATCGCTCTCGGACACCCCCTCGGAATGTCGGGCGCAAGGCTTGTCGGCACGGCGATGCTTGAACTCGTCGAACGACAAGCTCGGTTTGCCCTTTGCGCACTTTGTGTCGGAGTCGGACAAGGCGCTGCACTCGTAATCGAACGCGTCTAAGTACGCAGATTGGATTTGATCGCTATGGGCACTACTTTCGAGTTTAACGGCTACATTCCAGTCATCCATCCAACCGCTTTCGTCCACCCGCAGGCCACGATTACGGGGAATGTGACAATCGGCAAAGATGTCTACATTGGACCGGGAGCCCGCATTCGCGGAGACTGGGGAGAAATCGTGATTGAAGACGGTTCCAACGTCCAGGAGAACTGCACCATCCATATGTTTCCGGGCATCCGCGTCTTGCTTCGTGAGGGAGCTCACATCGGGCACGGCGCCGTAATTCACGGAGCAGAGATCGGAAGCCATGCGCTCGTCGGCATGAATGCGGTCGTGATGGACGATGTGATTGTCGGAGCGGAAAGTATCGTCGGAGCCCTGACCATGGTGCCGGCGAACATGAAGATTCCTCCCCGCAAGGTAGTCGTGGGCAATCCGGCAAAAGTGGTTCGGGACGTATCAGACGAAATGCTGGCTTGGAAGAAGGAAGGAACGGCGCTCTACCGTCAACTCCCGGCAGATTGTCGGAACTCGCTTCGGGAAGTCGTTCCACTCACGGATCCTCCCGCGGATCGCCGCCCTCAACCACGCATCTACAAAACCTGGCACGAGACGCTCCATGCACACACGGAAAAGAAAGATGAATAATGGCTGAGAAGATAGCAAGCTTTACTTGCGGCGCCTGGCATACCGCACCTGGAGCCGGTGCGCTGGTACACCATGCTGTCAGCGGGGAACCGCTGTACGAGGTGTCGAGCGATGGGCTCGACTTCCAGGCGATGACAGCATGGGCTCGCGCGAAAGGCGGGCCGGCGCTTCGCAAGATGACCTTCCATCAGCGAGCGCGGATGCTGAAGGCAGTCGCTCGATATCTGCTGGAGCGCAAGGAATCTTTCTATGAGATTTCGAAGGCCACCGGAGCGACCCGCAAGGATTCTTGGATCGATATCGAAGGCGGCATCGGAACTCTTTTCACTTATGCGAGCAAGGGACGACGCGAACTGCCGGACGAGCCCTTCCACGTTGACGGCCCCATCGAGATGCTGGGGGCAAATCGCACGTTTGCCGGTCAGCACATCTGTGTGCCGCTCGAAGGGGTGGCGGTCCATATCAATGCCTTCAATTTCCCTTGTTGGGGCATGTTGGAGAAGTTGGGGCCGACGTTCTTGGCGGGCATGCCCGCCATCGTGAAGCCCGCTTCGGTAAGTTGCTACGTAACCAGAGCGGTCGTTGCTGCAATCCTCGAATCCGAATTACTGCCGCCGGGAAGCTTACAGCTCATCTGTGGCGGCACCGGCGATTTACTCGAGCACCTTACCTGCCAGGACGTCGTTACGTTCACCGGGTCGAAAGACACCGGAACAAGACTCAAGCAACATCAGGTAGTCCTCGAGCACTCTGTCCGCTTCAATCTCGAGGCTGATTCCCTGAACTACAGCATTCTCGGACCCGATGCCCATCCAAAGACTGCGGAGTTTGAACTGTTCGTCCGCGAGGTCGCGCGAGAGATGACGGTCAAGGCGGGGCAGAAATGCACCGTCATCCGACGAGTGCTCGTACCGGCCCGCTACGAGAGCGATGTGATCGCGGCAGTGCAAAGCGCGTTGGCAAAGATACCGTTGGGGGACCCCAGCGATGACTCGGTTCGGATGGGGCCCTTGGTGAGTCGTGAACACGCCGCCGATGTACGTTCGCAGGTCGCTCGCTTGTTGGCATCATGTTCAGTTGTGGTCGGCTCCTTAGAACAGTTTCCGGTGCGCGCGAAGCACCCGGAGCAGGGCGCATTCTTCCCGCCGTTGTTGCTTCGCTGCGGATTGCCCTTGCAGGCTAATGAAGCCCATGAAGTGGAAGCGTTCGGCCCGGTCAGTACCTTGCTGCCGTATTCCTCTATCGAAGAGGCGATTGAACTCGCACGGCGCGGTGGAGGAAGTTTGTGCGGCTCGGTGTTCACCGCCGATGATCAGGTAGCAAGAGAGTTATGTTTGGGGACCGCTCCCTTCCATGGACGATTGTTGCTCGTGAACGAGCAGTGTGCAGGCGAATCAACGGGCCATGGCTCCCCGTTGCCCCACCTCGTGCATGGAGGGCCCGGCCGAGCCGGCGGAGGAGAGGAGCTGGGGGGCATACGTAGCGTGTTTCACTACATGCAGCGAACGGCAGTCCAGGGCTCACCCCAGCGCCTGTCGGTGATCTGTAACCGTTGGCTGAGCGGAGCCGAGACGAAGCACGATCAAGTCCATCCCTTCCGCAAGTATTTCGACGAACTTCAAATAGGCGAGACGTGGGTTACCCATCGGCGAACTGTTACGGAAGCCGACATCGTAGCCTTCGCAGGACTGAGCGGTGATTACTTTTATGCGCACATGGACGACGGAGCTGCTCGCGCGAGTATCTTCAAGAACCGCGTCGCCCATGGCTATTTTCTAGTCTCAGCTGCAGCCGGACTGTTCGTCGATCCGGCTCCCGGGCCTGTGCTTGCCAATTACGGCCTTGAAAATTTGCGGTTTCTGAAGCCGGTCTATATCGGCGATACGATACACGTGCGGCTGACCTGTGCTCAAAAAACAGCTCGCGACCTAGACCCGATGCCGGACGGCGGCCCCCAAGGAATTGTGGCCTGGGACGTGAGCATCTACAACCAGCTCGAGGAAGAAGTCGCTCACTACACCGTGCTGACGCTGGTGGCTCGGAAGCTGGATGCTGCTGTGACCTCAGAGTAACAGGGGCAGAATTCGCGTACGGTCACTACTGATCGCCGACAGGCTTCACCGCAAAAATCTTCACGCTCGCCGCATAGTCGTTCACGTCGTAGCGCTTGAGTAAATCGAGAAGGCCGTCGTGGAGCGACTGCGGTGCTTGTTCAGGCTCCCCACAGCATCCCGAGGTCACCACTTGCAGTCCCCCACTCTCGTTCGCTCCACTGTCCTTCGCCCTACTCTCCTTCACTGGTGCGCAACAGGCCGCCTGGTTTTCCATTTTAGCGTAGGAGTTAAGATCTGCTCCGGAGTCTACTACTTCTACGGCAGCGAATCCGGCCGCTTCGAGACCGGTGCGATACTCATCCATGGGGATGGCACCGGCGATACAACCGACGTAGGCCATCACGTTTTCGGCGAGCTCCTCCGGCAGCGTTCGCTTTAGCGCGATATCGCTGATTGCCAGGCGTCCCCCCGGCCGCAGTATCCGAGCGATTTCTCGGAAGACAGCCGATTTGTCGGGCGCAAGGTTGATAACGCAATTGCTCACCACGCAATCGACTGATGCATCGGGTAGAGGAATTGCATCGATCGTCGCGCGATGGAACTCGACGTTGCGGATAGGCTCTCCGCCGACACCTCGGTTGGCGTTTTGCCGCGCGAGGGCAATCATCTCATCCGTCATGTCGATGCCGATCGCTTTTCCGCTCGGACCAACTTTGTTCGCTGCAAGAAAGACGTCGAGACCACCGCCGCACCCCAAATCCACCACCACTTCGCCTTCACGCAAATGCGCGAAGGCAGTTGGATTTCCGCACGAAAGCCCCATGTTGGCCTGGCCGGGGATCGAACGTAATTCTTCTGCCGTGTAGCCGAACGCCGTCGCAATGGCGTGAACCCCTTCGTCGCCACTCGAGAGCCCGCTGGTGGCTACTGCTCCATAAGTCGTTCGCACCGCATCGATACAATCGCTCGACATTTTCGCCTCCTGGGGTCGCTTGCTAAACTCGTCTGCAAGTCTATGCCGGTTTGCCACGGAGGAGAAGCCCCCAGGGCTAATTCCGGCGCCTACCTGGAAAATGCGTTGAGGGTAAGGTATGCTGCGTCATTCATTTCGGTGCACATCAATGAAACGTCCCGCGCTTATCTGGTTCGCATGGGTTTCCGTGGTCTACACGGTCGGCGTCATCATGTGGGGCGCCTACGTTCGCGCTACCGGATCCGGGGCAGGGTGTGGTCGCCACTGGCCACTTTGTAACGGAGAGATTATACCTCGGAGCCCTGCGGTCGAGACGCTCATCGAGTATTCTCACCGCATTACGAGTGGACTGGCGCTGGGATGCGCCATCGTGTTGTTCATTTGGACGCGGCGCGTGTTTCATTCACGCCACCTGGCACGCAGAGCCGCAGCTGCCCAACTCACCTTGATGGTTATTGAAGCTCTCATCGGTGCCGGCCTGGTACTGCTGGAGCTGGTCGCCCACAACACATCAGGTGCTCGTGCCGTCGTTGTCGGACTGCATTTGATGAACAGCTTTCTGCTGGTCGGCGCGCTGGCCGCAACGGCGTGGTGGTGCACCTTTCCGAATACGACGGTTCTCGTTCATTCGAGGAAGGCACTCCTGCAATTCATTACAATTCTTTCGGGCATGCTGCTGGTCGGCGCGACCGGCGCAATCACCGCCCTCGGCAATACGCTTTTTCCGTCGGAGTCATTGCGTGCCGGTATCGAAGCGGACTTTTCGGCAACAGCTCACTTCTTGATTCGGTTGCGAATCATCCATCCGGCGCTGGCAATCGGCCTAGCGGCGCTCACGTTCGGACTAGCGTTTCGCGTCTTCTTCACGACCCGCAGCACCACCGCGAAGCATCTTTGCCAGTTGGTCGTCAGCGTATGCATGCTGCAAATCGCGCTCGGCTTCGCCAATGTGTTGCTACTGGCACCGGTCTGGCTGCAGCTCTCGCACTTGTTCCTTGCCAACGTACTCTGGATCGGATTGGTGCTGCTGGCGATCGCTGAACACGAGCGGCGATCAAGCTTCCGTCGCGATTCCGCCCGCTTCGAACCTACCCCTCCGCAGCAGGTAGTCGAAAAGCGTCAAGCGATACGCGGGTGACGCCCCATTAGCAGATTGCTGAGTAAGACAACCACTGTTTCAGAGGCGCCTTCTCAGGAGACTCTTTCGGCACGCGGATGGAAGGTTACTGCCCGTTCACCAGCCGCTTCGTTCGGTTTTCCGCGGTAAGTCCGGCAACGCCGCCCTGCTGAAGCCCCACGCCAAGTTTTCGGCTGGCGGCGAGTGCCTCGATAATCGGACCAGCCTGAAGCGACTTGTTGAGCGTATAGAGGTGAATGCCCGGGGCGCCACCATCGAGCAAAGCTTCACACTGCCGCACCGCGTAGTCCGTCCCATAACGGACCACAGCATCGGAATCACCATCCAGTTCATCGAGCGCCGTCGCTACCGCTATCGGGATGCTCGCGCCACACATTGAGGTGAAGCGCTTGATCTGCGAAGCGTTTGCAATCGGCATCACTCCAGGCACAATCGGGATAGTGATTCCGGCTGCTACCGCTCTGTCGCGAAAACGAAAGTAAATATCCGAGTCGAAGAAAAGCTGCGTCAGCACGGCTTCGGCACCGGCATCGACTTTCTGCTTCAAGTACCGAAGATCGTCCTCCGGTGATTTCGCTTCGAGATGAGTCTCAGGATAGCCGGCGACTGCGACACTGAATTGTTCACGAGCTGCAATGTGTGCGGCTAACTCGGCAGCATTGGCAAATCCGTCCGGGTGGCGGACGAAACAGGTCTCGCCTTTTGGCGGATCGCCACGAAGCGCCAGGATACCGGTAATTCCCTCCGCCAATAGCTCGTCGAGAACAGCATCGATGTCGACGCTGCTATGACCGACACAAGTGAGATGCGCCACGGCCGGTAGGTTGAGCTTGTGGTGAATGTAACCTACGAGTTCCCGAGTAAACGCTCTTGTACCGCCTCCTGCGCCATAGGTCACCGTCATGAAGTGCGGGCCGAGAGCGCCAAGCTCGCGCATCTGGGCCTTGGTCGCAGCAAGATTCTCAGCGAGTTTGGGTGGAAAGAACTCCAGCGAGAGGACACGCTCGGAGCGGCTCTGGGCAGTACGGTAAACTTCTGTAAAATTCATCGATAGAACGAGCCGACTGATGAGAAATCCGTAATTGTCGACTTCTATCGTCAGGCACGGATTTGATCAACCGAAAGCCACCGCCAAGCGCACCGATACGGTTAGGAAATCCGGGCACAGGTCCCTCCTCACATGCTGCGATAGCATTCTCACATGGTGCGATAGCGACTGAGAGCCTCTTGCGGTGCTCCTCTTCTTCGCTTCCCGGCGGCTCAATCGGTGGCTCCTCTTCTCCCGGCGGTGGTCGCTTGGCCGGGGGTTTTCCGCGAGGGGGCTCCCGTCGCGGCGGCTTGTTGCGCTCGGACGGCGGAACCTGCGGTTCGGGATGCATACGCTCTCCGCGATGCAGGTTCATCCCTTGACGCACCCCCTGTTGCTTCACAGTCACCATTGGAGCAGTTCAACATTTCCTCCTATCGGCAAACATGATCTTGCGCAGGTGAGTGGCCGAGGAAATCAGCTATGTCAGGGGTATACCTCTGACGACGGTAGCCGTTCCTCAAGGGTCGACCACTGTATCTGCGTCTTCTCAGTGCATCCGCATGCTGCCCACCACCACCATCCAGCCTTCCGGCCAGACTTTCGAAATGAAACGACGCGTTCGCGACTTTGATTGGGCGTCGACACCGCTCGGTGCGCGATCTGCCTGGCCGCTCGAGCTGGAAACAGCGGTGCAGATCATGCTCGAATCCCGCTATGCCATGTGGCTGGGGTGGGGCGAGTCGCTGATATTTCTTTACAACGATGCCTACGCAAGAATGACCCTTGGCCCCAAACATCCCTGGGCGCTCGGCCGACCGGCAAGTGAGGTGTGGCCGGAGGTCTGGGATGTAGCAGGACCCCGGGCAAGTTCTGCTCTTCACCGGGGGGAAGCCACTTGGGATGAAAATCTACTGCTCTTTCTCGATCGCTCCGGCTTTCCCGAGGAAACGTACCACACCTTTTCCTACAGCCCGATTCCCGGCCCGAAAGACACGATCGGTGGAATGCTGTGTGTCGTCACCGAAGAAACGAAGCGAGTTATCGGAGAGCGTAGACTTAAGACACTGACCGAGCTATCTGCGCGGCTCAGTAGTGGAATTGACTCGACCCTAACGGCATGTGAAGGGGCTGCCACAGTACTGGCAGAGAACCCTGACGACTTTCCCTTTATCGCCCTCTTTCTTCGGGACGAAGCCGACGACGTGCTCCGTCGGATCACGACTACCGGCCTAGCTGATAAAGACGCTGTAGTCCCCCTCCACCTAGCGCCCGATGCATCCGACCCATGGCCGCTTACTGACCTCGAGACCGCCGGTGAAATTCTCGTTGACGATCTACAACAACGATTTCCCGGACTACGCACGCGAGGCAAAAACGATCTCACCCGGTGTGCCGTGCTGTTGCTGCTACGAACGCCCGCTCAACCAGAAGGGGCGGGACTGCTCATCCTTGGACTGAGCTCTCGACTTCACCCCGATAACGACTACCTCGGATTTTGCCGCCTGGTCAGTGGGCATATCGCTGCGGCGCTCTCAAACGCCCAGTCACGTCATGCAGAGCAGCAGCGCCTCGAAGCGATAGCCTCACTTGCAGAGAGTGAGGCTCGGTTCAGAAGCATGGCGGACTATGCACCGGTCGTAGTCTGGGTTACAGAGCCCGACGGTTCGTGCTCTTACATTAACGAGACATGGTACGAGACGTCGAAGCAGAGCGGGGACGGGCATCTGAAGTTTAGCTGGCTTGGCGCGATACATCCTGAAGACCGTGCTTACTCCGTTCGCGTTTTCTCCGAGGCGGTTGCTGTCCAAACTCCGTTTCGGATGGAGTATCGGATACGTCATCGAGACGGCAGCTATCGCTGGGCCATCGACTCAGCTCGCCCCAGGTTCAGTGGAAACGGAACTTTTCTGGGCTTTGTCGGATCGATCGTCGATGTGACTGAATTGAAACAAGCTGAAGCAAGTCGCCGAGCGAGCGAGCAGCAGCTACGCATCGCGCAACGAGCAGGGAAAACGGGCATCTTCGAGTGGAACATTCCTGAAGGGCGAATCATCTGGTCTCCGGAGCTTGAATCGCTCTACGGCCTTCCGGAAGGAGGCTTCGAAGGACGCCTGGAGGACTGGAAGAAGCGCGTGCACCCCGAAGATGTCGACCGCGTAGTAGCCGAGCTCGAGCATTGCATCCGCGAAATGCGAACCCATATCACCTATGAATTTCGCATGCTACTCCCCGACGAGGGCTCGCGCTGGCTGGCCGGCCAGGCGCAATTTTTTTATAGCGCGGAGGGAGAGGTGCTCCGCATGATCGGTGTGAATGTCGACATCGACGAGCTGAAGAAAGCGGAGACTGCACTCGAGAGAAGTCGAGCGGATTTTCGCACCCTTGCCGACAATATCTCCCAGTTTGCCTGGAGCGCCGATCCGTGCGGTTGGATCACTTGGTACAATCAACGTTGGTATGACTACACCGGAACCACGCTGGAACAGATGCAGGGCTGGGGCTGGCAGCAAGTGCATCATCCTGAACACGTCGAGGCGGTTACCCGTGAGTTCAAGCGCTGCATCAGCGCCGGCATTCCGTGGGAAGATACGTTTCCGCTTCGTGGTCAAGACGGGTCCTACCGCTGGTTTCTTTCGCGAGCGCAGCCGATCTTTGACGCGGAGGGAAAGGTTGAACGCTGGTTCGGAACCAATACGGATATTACAGAGCAACGACACGCCGAGGAGGCCCTCAAGGACGCTGACCGTCGAAAGGACGAATTTTTAGCGACTTTAGCGCACGAGCTACGAAATCCTCTTGCGCCGCTGCGAACGGGCTTGGAGGTCGTGCGGTTGGCCAACTACGACTCTTCCGTCGTGGCGAAGGTGCACAGTACACTTGAACGTCAGACCGAACAGATGGTGCGACTGATTGACGACTTGATGGACGTCTCGCGCATCACTCGAGGGCGACTAGAACTCCGACGTAAACGCGTGGAGCTTGAAGAAGTAGTGCAAAGCGCTATCGAAGCGACTCGACCACTCCTTGATGCGAATCGGCACCACCTCGAGGTGTCGCTACCGACGGAATCGACACCAATACACGCAGACCCTCACCGTCTCGCTCAGATACTCGCTAACCTGCTCAACAACGCGGCCAAGTATACGCCGTCGGGAGGGCAAATTCGCCTTGCGGCAGAACGAAACGGAACTGAGCTACTGATTAGTGTCAAGGACAACGGAATCGGGATCCCTAATAGAGAGCGGGAACGAATCTTCGAGATGTTCGCGCAGGTCGAGCGCTCACCCCAGGAGCTCTCCTCCGGCTTAGGCATCGGTCTCACCTTGGTCAAATCACTGGTGGAGATGCATCGAGGTCAGATTGAGGTCACGAGCGCCGGCCCCGCTTTGGGAAGTGAGTTTCGCCTCCGCTTACCAATACTGGTGCGGATTGCCAGTCCGCAGCGTACCGACCACCGTGAGAAGCAAGAGCCCGAGACTCAAAAACGGAAACTGCTCGTCGTCGATGATAATCGCGATGCAGCCTTGAGCCTCAGCATGCTGTTGGAAATGCTCGGAAACGATGTTCGAACGGCATACGACGGCGTGGAAGCTCTTGACGTCGCGCGTGAATTTCAGCCGGAATTCGTCCTGCTTGACTTGGGCATGCCGAAACTGAACGGCTACGAAACGGCGAAGCGACTGCGGAACACGCCATGGGGACAACGAATGGTGCTGATTGCTCTCACCGGCTGGGGACAGGAAGATGATAGACGACGGACGCGCGATGCGGGTTTCGATCACCACCTGGTCAAACCGGCCCACCCGGACGTCCTGCAGCGGATCATAGTCGAATCACTGCCTTAGAGCTTATCCACGAATAAAGCTGCTCTCAAAAAGGGGAGTTCAAGGCAAGGTCGGTAAAACGGGAAATCAAAAAGCGGAGTTTACTGAAGTAAATGAGTCCCGGCTGAGCGCCCGAACTCTCGCTACCAGACAGCACTTGCGGCACTTGCTTACGCCCTGCAGGACGTCGTCGCTCGGCAGAGCATTCGCGGGGCCTCTTGGGCGACACTCACGCCGCCGCGAGGGCGCTCGCGACGTGCTCGCGCGTTGTCCAACCGTGAACGTCAACAAAGATTTCGCCTCCGAAGACAGGGACGCGAGATACTGTAAGGGTTTGTCGAGAAACGATAAATTTTTTGGCACACCCGGCGAGCATAGCTTCCCGGTCCCGCCGAAAAACTGCGTTTTCGACGGTCCTCGTACGGGCGCGCTGAAAAATGTAATTTGCCTGCGAAAGAGGAGGCGATTCGCTAAGACTTCCCTCCGCCGATCAGAGCCTGCCAGAAGCGCGACCAGAAGGAAGCCCGCGCAGTTCGCTTTCCGGACTCGATATCGCGCGCCTTTCCGAAGCGATTCGGCTTCTCCGCTTTTGATTGCTCGCCGCCGCTCTGCTCCACGCTCTGTCCGCTCTGTTCAGCTTTCTTTGCCTCGAGTCGTTGCTGGCGCTGCTGCGCTTTGCGCAGCTTCTTCAGCTTTTTCGCGCGACGACGCTCTTCCAGGCGCTCCTGACGTTCTTTCTTTCGCTTGAGGCGGGCTTCAGCTCGAGCTTTCTTCTTGTGCCACTTGGCAAGCTTCCGCTGATACTTCTTCTGTTGATCGATAAGGTTCTGCATCGTCTCCGCTGTGCCGTAATCGCGAGAGCGACCAACGGGACGAATTCGTGCGGCAGCGGCGGTGCTCGGCCGGACGGCACCGACTCGGATACGAGGTAGGCGAGTTCCGGCTCGGGAGGTCAGTCGCGAAGAACGCAGCAGAATGCCCGCATCGGCAGGCGACGGCTGGAACAACTGCAGAGCGACTAGAGCGAAGAGAATAACTACAACTTGCTTCATCACGAGCGGTTTCCGCTATCGGCACTCCCCCTTGATCAACGTACCCCTGATCAACTTACCAGGTCGACTACGCGACCCTGTGGCGGTGCCTGCGGCATGCCGGCAGCCGTGGGTTGAGAACCGGATTAGTAGTGGAAAACGATAGAAAAACCGCAGCCCATACCCTATTAGGGAAATAGGATATTTGCAAGAAAGGCGAAATCCGCCAAACGCTGCTAACCAAGTTGTGCGGATTCATTGAAGAGTGTTGCAGTTACTCCACCCAAGGGGGCCGGAAAACTCTTTTCAGCGTTCTGCTAGGGGCGAAGGTGCTGTGTGCTGACCAACTTCTCTCATCAAATCACGGACTTCCCTTGTTGCTGAGGGCGGCGCCTTATCGAGCGAAAGACGGCGAAGCAGGTCCGCAGCGTCGCGAGCCTGCTCCACGTCAACACAGTACCGGATGACCCGCTCGAAGAGCGTTCGAAAGGTATGAGGGTGCTCAGCAGTCACGAATTGGTTAGCTCTCATGCCGAAGACACGCACGAAGCTTTCGGCCGCAGCCGACAACTCTGCATCTCCCGCGCAGAGAGCCGCCTGGAGCCCCCGCGCCCCGTGGTCAGTCCAACCGTCACCTCCGGGAAGGGGACGCGTTCTAGTACGGGAACTCGAAACACGATGACCCAATAGGCGCTGGATCGCCGCGATGACCTGCTCCGCCGTGCGCCGTGCGGTGGTATACTTTCCCCCAATAAGATGCACACAGTAATCTTGTTCCAGCAGCGCTTCTTCACGACTGATTGCCGTGACAGTCTTCGTTAAGGAACGATCGCTCCCGGCAAGAATCCTCATGCCGGCAAACTGTCCATAAGGCTTGTGGGCCGCAAGCGGTGCATAGGGCAGATGTTTCTCTAAACGCTCAAAAAGCGTTTCGACTTCCGCCTCCGATGGCTCAGGGTTCGCTTCATTCGCTCCCACCGCGACATCCGTCGTCCCTACCAATGTTGCGGCTCCCCATGCAGTAAGAAACGGCAGCACGAAATATACGCCTCCCTTTCTTTCAGTGGGCAGAACGAGACCGGGTCCCTGCCAGGGATGATCGAACAACAGATGCGTTCCACGGCTGTAGTAGGGCGTTGGCCAGTGACTCTTCCAGTGCGTGTACGGTTCGGAAAAGACGGTGCTTACGACAGACGGCGCCCACGAACCGGTGAGATTTGCAATACTTGCGGCACGTGTCTGATGACGACCCGCTGCATCTTCCCAATCGACGCGCCAGCGCACCTTTCCTTCCGGGACCCGCTGCACCGTGAGCACCCGAGCGTGATTGAGAGTGACCGCACCACACTCAGCCGCATCGACAATGTTCTCGATAACCAGACGAGCGTCGTCCATTTGCCCATCGTAAAAGCGGAAGCAAGCGCCGAAGCGCAATCCCATACTCCGGAGCCGCTGAGCCTCAGGCTCCCCTGGCGCGACGCGACGATGACGGGGAAAGCTCGAATGTTGTACCGGCGACCAGAACCGGCTCAAGCCGTCATACAGCCTCATTCCGATGCCAAGCTGCCATGCCGGTCTGGTGCTTCCCTCAATCTCAGGAAAAAGCAGCGGTGTGGTCGCTGTCAGATGCGGTGCTTGCCGACGTATACGCTCACGCTCGTGGAGCGCTTCATACACAAGACGCAAATCTCCATTTTCAAGATAGCGGATGCCTCCGTGGAGGAGTTTCGAGGAGCGAGAGCTGGTTCCCTGCCCGAAGTCCTGCGCCTCGAGCAGTAACACGCGATAGCCCTGCAACGCAGCTTCCCGAGCGGTGCATGCGCCGTGAATACCCCCTCCGAGAATCACTAGGTCGAAGCTCCCGGTAGTTGCTTCCCGAATGCGCGCAAGACGCGGGGACTGGAAAAACGTTTGGTCCATAGCGGAAGTATCGCAAAGCTTCGCGGAGGTCGCTAGCAGAGTGGGTGGATGGACGGACAGAAAAGAGCGTCGCGCCCGCAGTTGGGGCGAACGAAAGATTGGCTGGGGAAGACCGGCAGAGCGCTGCCGGTCTATTCAGCGAGAAGCCGAGCGACTTTTTCGAAGGTCAGCCCTTCGTGCGCGTTTAGCGCGTCAACACTGTTGAACTGAATCTGCGAATGTGCAGAATTTGCCCGTGCCTGTGCTCGAGCAACATCCTCGACACTCGCGTCTGCAGCCTCGATGTTTTCGCTGGCAACATTTGCCGTATCCGCTCGAAGCCGAAGATCAGACAATAAATCGACGATATCTGACCTTAGCTTATCGAGATCCTCGGCAAATTCCCGAACGAGGCCATTTGGCCCTCCGGCTTCAGGTGTTGCTACCTCTTCGAGCGCTTTAAGCGCCTCGTTCGAGTAGCGAACGGCTTCATTGAGGTTTTGTACCAGTTTCCCTACTTGGACCGAATTCCCGCGCTTCTGCACGTTGACGACGGCAGGCACTTCTTTGGCTGCCTGAGTCACCGATGTGCCGGAGCTGAGGTTCTTATAGCTCTCCCGCAAGGCGTCGCTCGACTGCGAGCCGCCTGCACGGGAAGATTCATTCGTCGCTTTCGGGGAGCTGGTCGGGGATGTTTGACCCTTGATACTGTCGACCATGACGTACTACTCCAGTTACTGCCACTACCGCCAGGGCCCAAGTTCCAGCCAAAGCCCTGTGAATTCGCCTAGTTACCGCGGTAGGCTAATCCTTGCCGACCTCACAGACTGTTTCCGAGAGGCAAGCTGTTACTAAGTATCGGCGTATCTTCGAAGAACTAAAGGCTTTTTGCTGAAGCCTACGCCGGTCTTCGATTAGATGTGTTTTCGTCTAGGTAGGGCGCCGCTTTCTTAATCCCGCTTTGCGGTAACCTAAGTGCGATATTGTGTATCGCCGCTGGAGGGGGCAGACTCACCCGATGACACGAAGTCTTCACGTTGCACTGCGCAGCGCACTGCTTTTGGTCGCGCTGAGCCTGGTGCTCTTACCCTGGTATATCCGTCTACCCAAACGTGCAGAGGCTAGTTCCGCGACTCCCCGCTTCTACTGGACTCCGGTAGAAACAGGTTTCTCGATGGCTCGCTACGAGCTCGGACAGGGCATCAAGCTCATCAAGAGCGAGGTGCTGTTACTGAAGTTCTCTCCGAAATACTTTATCTTCCAGGCGCTTTCCGCGCGTGACTATGGGCAGCACAGAACTGACGTTCGCACCCTCACCAAAAAGGTAGGCGGGGTCTCCGGCATCAACGCTCACTTTTTCGATGATAAGGGCGATCCGCTAGGACTGCTTGTAGCAGGGGGGGAGCGCAAGCAGGGAATGCACAATGGTGGGCGCTTATTAACCGGCGTTTTTTATATCTATAAAAATAAACCGTTTATCGTGCATCGTAGCTCATTCGAACGTCAGCAAGCAGAGACCGCTGTGCAGAGCGGTCCGCGCTTGCTGGCAGACGGCAAGCCGCTCAAGTTGTCCAATGTTGACGCATCGAGTCGACGCTCCGGCATCGCGATCACCAAGAGTGGCGAAGTCATTCTGTTTGCAACGATGCTGCGGTTTCCGGGGGCGAGCTTTGCGCAAATCCAGGAAATGCTGATGGATCCCGCGCTCGAGGTTACCGACGCCCTGAATTTTGACGGAGGCGGTTCTTCTCAGCTCTTTGTGGAGAAGAATCTTCGGCTGGCGGATGAAACTTTCATAAGTGGCGGCGACGCTGTTCCCGTGGGCTTGATCGTAAGTAGGAAGACCCGGGAAAAAAGGGCGGGGCAGACGACGCCTTCTCGCTGAACGCCGAAGCGGCTTGACCTGGGAAAGTACGAGTCATATCTGTAGCGCAGTATCGAAGCAGTCCGACCAACCCTTTTGGAGTCACAGCACACGAACCCGGTATAGTTCGTAGACTTCTGTAAACGAGGGGGTGGTCATTGCAAAGCTGCGTTTTTTCGCGGTCTCCGGCCGTGAGAAGGGTCCTGCGCTTTTTCAGCGTAATGAAGCAGGACGCTAGATGCTACTTCCTAACGACAGGTCTGCCCTGCCCCATAGCCGGGCGGACACAATGCAGGGGGCGAGGTGGAGTCGAAGAAAATAGTACTTTTGGAAGGTGACGGCATTGGTCCCGAAATCAGCGAGGCGGTCCGGTATATTCTCGAGGCGGCCGGGGCGCGCATCGAGTGGCTGCCCTGTGTGGCGGGCGAAAACGCCGTGCGAGAATTCGGCGTCCCGCTTCCGCAGGAGACGCTCACCGCAATTCGGGAGTGCGGCGTCGCCCTTAAAGGTCCGATCGCCACAGCCGTCGGCCTGGAGAATGGTCAGGTCAAGGGGTTTCGAAGCGTCAACGTCCAACTTCGTCAGGAGCTCGACCTGTTCGCCAACGTCCGGCCACTGCGCTCAATTCCAGAAATAAAGACTCGGTATGAGAATGTAGACCTGGTCGTGATTCGCGAGAATACCGAGGGTCTCTATTCCGGCCTGGAGTTGGAGGTCACACCAGGCGTGGTGACCAGTCTCAAAGTCGCCACTAAGAAAGCCTGCACGAGAATTGCCGAGTTCGCCTTCGCCTATGCGGAAAAGCACGGTCGACGGCGTGTCACCGGCGTGCACAAGGCTAATATCATGAAGCTCTCGGACGGCCTTGCTCTGGAGTGCTACCGAGCCGTCGCGAACCAGCATCCGGCAATCCAGTATGATGAGCGGATTATCGATGCGATGGCGATGGCCCTAGTACTCGATCCGACTCCCTTCGATGTGTTGGTAATGGAAAATCTGTACGGCGACATCCTGTCAGATCTAGGTGCAGGACTAATCGGGGGACTGGGCCTTGCCCCAAGCGCCAATATCGGATTCACCGCCGCCGTGTTCGAGGCCGTACACGGCTCGGCTCCGGATATAGCCGGCAAGGGCATAGCGAACCCGACCGCTCTGCTGCTCTCCGCCGTGGAAATGCTCAGACACCTCTCGCTGGAAGAACCTGCTCAGCGCATTACCTCCGCCCTCACCCGGACTATAGCGGTGGAAAGTGCTCGCACCAAAGATCTCGGAGGCAGCGCCTCCACGATGCAGTTCGCACAGGAAGTGGTAAAACGGCTCGATGAGTAACGACTCCTCCGATAGCGCTTCCCTACTGGAACAGTTTCTGTTGCCCGAGCGGCTCGAGCGGCTGGAGTCAGTGCTTGCTGCACGCAGCGATACGCTGACAGTGGTGCTGGATCGGATCCGTAACGCACATAATGTCTCTGCGATCCTGAGAAGCGCCGATGCCTTCGGCCTTACCGAGGTACATCTTGTCGGAGACACCTTTCAGCACAGCCGCGGGATCAGCATGGGCACCGAGCGTTGGATGCGCCTTCGCGGTCATCAATCGCCGGATGCGGCTATCGCTGCGCTTCAAGCTGATGGATTTCGTATCGCCGTCCTACGCCCTGAACAGCAAAGCGAAACCGGACCGAAGCCCCTCCCCGTAACGGCACTTCCGTTCCAGGAAAAACTGGCTCTCGTTTTCGGCAATGAACTTCGGGGCGTTGACGACCGCTTTACCGATGCTGCCGACATTCATGCATTTATCCCCATGCGCGGCTTCGTAGAGAGCCTTAACGTATCGGTCGCCTGCGCCATCTGTCTGTTTTGTTCAACAATTGCACCGACCTCTCCCGCGCGGCGAACCCCGACGCTTTCAGAGGACAAACGACGACTACTGAGAGACGACTGGCTTCGAGCCGGCGTGCGACATGCAGATGTGATTCTCACTGAACTGAAAGCTCGTCAGGAAGTCGAATGAGTCACTCGATCCGCATTGCAGCCGGACAAGGCTTCTGGGGCGACTGGTTGGAAGCTCCGGTGCGACAGGTACTGCTGGGACCGATCGACTATCTGATGCTCGATTACCTCGCGGAAGTAACGATGTCGATTCTCGCAAAGCAGAAATCACGTCGTCCCGATGCCGGTTACGCGAGGGATTTTCCTGCGCTGATGGCGCAGCTTCTACCGGAGCTCGTCGACCGAAAAGTCAAGGTACTCACCAATGCCGGGGGCGTGAATCCTCGCGCTTGTGCTGAACTCGTACGGCAACACGCCGAAGCGCTAGGCCTCGGCGATAAGGTCCGAATAGCTATCGTTACCGGCGACGATATCCTGGATCAGCTCGATCAACTTTTGGTTCAGGGAGAAATGTTCGAGAATCTGGACACCGCCAGGCCGTTCAGTGATGTTCGACAGCGAATACAGTCAGCAAACGTCTACCTCGGCGCCGAACCGCTGGTGGAGGCGCTCAAGTCCGACGCTACCATTGTCATTACGGGCAGGGTGTCCGACGCTTCGCTCGCCCTTGCGCCGGCAATGCACGAATTTGGATGGAAACCGGACGAGTGGGACAGGCTCGCAGCCGGAGTGATTGCGGGCCACATTATCGAGTGCGGTGCGCAATCCTCCGGAGGAAATTACAGTTTCGACTGGGAAGCGGTTCCGAATGCTGCAGAGATCGGGTTTCCCATCATCGAAATGGCTGCTGATGGTTCGTTCGTGGTCACCAAACACGAGCAAACCGGGGGATTGGTGACGATTGAAAGCGTCAAAGAACAACTCGTTTATGAGATCGGAGATCCCACCCGCTATATCGGTCCCGATGTCGTTGCCGATTTCACTTCCATTACGCTCAGCGACGAAGGTCCTAATCGAGTACGGGTCACCGGAGCCAAGGGCACCGCTCGGCCGAACACATTGAAAGTTTCCGTAAGCTATCGTGACGGCTTCATGGCAGCGGGAACAATGCTCTACTCCTGGCCGGACGCTGTACGAAAAGCGAAAGTCGCGGGGGATATCGTCTCCCGGCGGCTTGCAGCCCTTGCCCTACCACTCGACCGTATTCACACGGAAATCATCGGGGCAAACGCGTGCCACGGAGCGATCAGCGACGGCGACTATCCCGACGCGCCTGAGGCACTGCTAAGGGTCGCCGTCCATGGACAGGTCCGCGATGCCGTTGAGCGGTTTACGCGAGAGGTGGCTCCTCTAGTGCTCGGCGGCCCTCCCGGCGCCACGGGATACGCCGGGGGTAAGGGAGCCGTACAGGAAGTCTTCGGATACTGGCCTACGACCGTGGCAAGAACGAATGTCAAAGCCTCGGTGACACTCCTCTGATGGCCACATGTACGCGGCAAAAGGTTCATTGACGAACCTTTTCAGCCGTCTGCCAGTCAGGGCGCTGGTAGATGGTAATGGTACGGCCGCTCTACCCCCGCGACGAAACTCTGTTGAGGCGACCATGCTAGGGTAGCGTGGTCGCCTGCGTGTGACTTGAGTACAACCCTCGTCAGGAAAAATGGTAGTCCGATGGGTGTCTACATGGAGCCCAGCAAGTGCTGTGCCAGCGCTTCTGCGATAGGCAGTTCGCCGCGAATTTCCATAAATAGGAACTGACCTGCAGGATTCACTTCGAGAAACACCAGTTCGCCGGAGTCAAGAAGCTTGAAGTCCATCGCCCCGTAGTCAAGTCCTAGTCTGCGCATGAGTAGACGAATGCGCTGTTCATCCTCCACCTGCAGCGGATAAGGAGAGACGTCGTTGAAGACCTCCAGTCGCCAATCCTCTTCGGCGCCGCCCTTGCCAACGTGCACTTCGCCGCTGAAGATTCTCTCCCCAATGACGGTAACTCTCAAATTACGACCAGCGCAGTACTCTTGGAACTGCACTGGAGCCAGGCGGAGTGAGCCGAGATCCTCCATGTCGTCGTCGGTAAGAAATTGCGTCGCCACGATTCGATCTTTCGGCTGTACCAGCCCCTTGTAGATCACTCGCGAGCCTTGCGCTGCAAGGGCTTCGCGAAATTTGCGCACGCTCATCGGGCTGTTGGTCAGCAAGGTGCGTGGGATTCTCATCCCGATCTGGCGGGCAACGTCTAGCTGATACAGTTTGTTGTACGCAGCGGTCTCGAGAATTGGATCGTTTACAACCTTTGCTCCTGCTTGCTGCAGCAAGTGAAACAATCCCACGAGCGTATGGCGGCTGTCCTGCTCACATACAATGCGATCGCCTTTGTCACTCACTTCTTCGGGAGCCTCGGCGTAGTAAATCCTCCGCCGCCACACCGCCTTCACGTCGTCCAATTGAATCGCCGTATCGGAATCAGGGAGTACAATTTCACCGCGAACTCCGGTTGCACCGAGCGATTGATCGATTCTTATTTTCGACGGGAAGTCCACGACGTCGATGATATGACAAGTCACATCGCCCGCAATTTGGATATGGCGCTGAACAGCCTGCGCGTGGATGTCGTCAAGTGGCGCAACTAAAATAATCGCAGCCATGAGTTTTAATCCTTTCGGAGTGAAGACTGGGAGAAACAGAACGGGGCTGCGGGCGAGAACCACCCACAGCCCACGTCTGTCAGACTACATCTCGACTAGGGGCAGCAGCTGCCACCAGCCTCGATGTCAGCTTCGGCGCAAGCTAATTGTTATCGTCCGATTGGGCGACACCGTTAGGATTACAACCGGTTTCCCCGAACAGACACGCCGTATCGTCCGGGTTAATCGCGATGCGCAGGCTCATTCGACTGGCCCACGCTTCGGTGCGTCGTGCGTCGAACAACGCACGAGCCGGGCTGTGATCCGCCGAAGCTACTCGACGGCGAACAAAGGGAGTTGTCATACTACCTCCTCCAAAAGAGTTGGGCCGCAGCAATTGAGGAG
>JAGRAW010000319.1 GCA_020434415.1 Bdellovibrionales bacterium | reverse complement strand
GTTACGGAAGTCATCTTTCTCGCCGAGTTCCTTCTGGATCGCCCGCATCTGCTCGTTCAGATAGTACTCCTTCTGAGTCTTCTCCATCTGCTTCTTCACGCGGGTGCGAATACGCTTCTCGACCTGGAGGATCTCAATCTCCGACTTCATGTGCGTGTAGATTTTTTCTAAACGCTCGCCGGCATCGTTGGTCTCGAGGATATCCTGCTTTTCCTCGAGCTTGATGTTGAGATGAACTATGACCGCATCAGCCAGACGGAAAGGATCTTCGATGGCGTGGATTTGGTGGATCATCTCCGGGCTGATCTTCTTGCCCAGCTTCACATAGGTTTCGAAGGCCGAGGTGACGGATCGAATCAGACCTTTCACCTCTGCGGAGAGTTCCACTTCTTCGGGAAGTTCATCGACGTTGACGAGAAAGAAGTCTTCCGTCTCGAGGTAGTCTTTGATCTTCGCGCGACGCTTGCCCTCTACGAGCACCTTCACGGTGCCGTCAGCGAGCTTCATCATTTGCATGATGTCGCCCAGTGTTCCTACGTCGAAGATGTCGTCCGGTCCCGGATGGTGCGTTTTGGCATCGCGTTGCGCGGCGAGCATGATCGGCTTTTTCTGCCGCTCCGCTTCTTCCAAGGCGCGAACGCTTTTTTCACGGCCCACAAACAAGGGAACCACCATTTGAGGAAAAATGATGATGTCTCTTAGGGCGAGTAAAGGGACCGGATTGTAGTTTTGGGTGCTCATACTTTACGTTTCTTAAGTGAATTACTCCGGGAACCTGCTACCTATTAGATATTCAGACGAAGAAAACCTCTTCTGATAACGATACCTGGGGTGCGAGGGCCGATTCGCGTTCGGCACACGAAAAATACCGAGCGGGAGGCAAAGTTGCTAAAGCGGACACGCGATGACTAACTTTTTCAAATAACTTGTAGCCATTTGGAGCCGCAATATGAAATCGCCCTGGTTCGGCTACACCTCTTAAAGTAACCAGCGAAACTGCCTGACACAAGTAAGCCGGTTCCTGAAACTGCGAATAAAAGACGGAGCTTTCCCCTGAGTCCGGTCGCTACAGGGCTTCCGCGGACGGTGCTCCAGCAATTACCCTCTCAGAAAGGAGGTATTACGCACGGGTTCCTGCCGCGATGAGGACTGAGAGAGTGCTGCTGTCGGTCGAAGCTTGGGCACTTAGCCCGGACGACCGGGTTGCTGGAACAAGAGACGCAGGTCGTCACGGGTCAGGCCGCCGGAAGCGTCCCCGCCCTCCAGTATCGCGTCAGCCAGAGCTCGCTTGGTCTCCTGCAGCTTGAGGATGTTCTCCTCGACCGTTTCCTTCACGATCAGACGATGAATCAACACCGGCCGCTCCTGCCCGATACGATGCGCGCGATCTGCTGCCTGGGCCTCGACAGCCGGGTTCCACCAGGCGTCGTAGAGGTAAATATGATCGGCGGCGGTGAGCGTGATTCCGACACCTCCTGCCTTGAGCGAAAGCAACATCACGTCCGGTCCATCCGGGCGCTGGAAGTCGTCCACGACGGCTTTGCGGTCCTTGGTCGAGCCGTCAAGGCGACTGAACTTGAGCCCTGCCCGCTGGAGTTCCGGCTCGAGTAGATCGAGCATGGAAGTCCACTGCGAGAACACGAGTGAGCGATGTCCCGCGTCCTTTGAAGACGACAAGCTGTCGACCAGAAGCTCAGCTTTGGCGGAGATCCCCTCCGGATTTCCCGGCAGAAGCTGGGGATGGGCGCAAGCTTGTCGCAGGCGGAGCAGCACCTCGAGAGCGCTCAGCAGATTCCCACCGGCTTCGAGCGCCTGTCGGACCTTTTCTTGGGAGCTCAAGAAGATCGCCTGATACCGCTCTCGTTCCTCTGGAGTAAGCTCACACATCAGGTTCACCTCGGTGCGAGGCGGTAGCTCGGCCGCGACCTGATTCTTTGTCCGCCGCAGGATGAAGGGACCTACCTTCTTGCGTAAGCGCTCGAGCGCATCGGCGTCGCCGCGCTCAGCGCTCTTTCCAAGCTCGCGGTCGAACTGATAGCGCGGCCCCAAGAGCTCTGGAAACACGAAATGCAGTTGGCTCCACAGATCAGCGATTTTGTTTTCGACCGGCGTGCCGCTCAGCGTGAAGCGAGCTTCAGCGTGCAGTGAGAAGGCTGCCTGTGCCGTCGCGCTATCCGGATTCTTGATCTGCTGTGCTTCGTCAAGGATTGCAAGCTTCCATGCTCGTGAAAAAGTCTCCTGTTCCTGTCGCAGCAACGCGTAGGATGTGACCACGACGTCTGCCGTCGAATCGAAGGAACGATTCGCTCCATGGTACCGACAAACGGAGAGGGAGGGTCGGAAGGCCGCGATTTGATCACACCAGCCGTCGATTACGCTGGTCGGACATACGACTAGGCTCGGTCGTTCGAGAATGCAGATTGCCTGCAGGGTCTTCCCAAGCCCCATATCGTCGGCGAGTATGCCGCCGGTGCCTAGTTCTTTCATCAGGTTCAGCCAGGCAACTCCGACCTGTTGATAATCTCGAAGCGAGGCTGTCAAATCGCCGGGCAAAGGCGGTGGCCCCTGAGCGGCCGGTTCGTTCAAGCGGCGTCGTAAGTCACTCAGCCCGGAAGAAAGCTCAGCCTCGGTAGCATCGGCGAGCTCAAGAAGTAAGGGATAGTGGCGTCGCTCGAACTTGCCGTTTTCTCCGCGCAGCTCCAGTAGGTTCCGGATTCGTTTCCCATAGCGCTCAAGCCAATCACGCGGAATCTCCGCCCAGCCGCCGGATACCAGCGGCACAAGGCGTTCCTGGCGTTCCCATGCGGAGAATACTCTATCCGCCAAAGCCTCCGACCCGGCGTTGTCGCCTGCGAGAGCGAAGCGGACGGTGACACCGGACTCGGTAACCTCGAGGCGCGGCTCAAGCAGACCGCTTCGCTCGAAGGCGCTTTGAGCTTCGCCGACGACATCCCACGCTTTGAGAGCTTCGAGGAAATGTACTGCGTCCTCTCCTCGCTTACGAACCGGCTTTCCGGGTTGGAGATGGAGCTCGCTTTGCAGCCGCCGGATTAGTCGTTTCTCTTCGTCCTGGTCACGAAGGACCAACACACTTTGGTCAAACTGGTGGATGCCGTTGACGGAAAGCTCCAGTACCGGCGGGGTGCCGTATACAATCTGGGGAAAGACGTGAATCTCTTCGGCCTCCCTTTCCAGCACGAAGACGGCTCTAGGCGGCTCATCAAGGACTTTCGGTAGCTCGCACTCGATATGCACCGTAGCGACGCGTTGGAGCGTCGGCAAAAGCTCGAGGAGGAGAAATTCCGTTCGGTCCGAAGGTATGAACATGCCCGGTGAGTCGAACACGCGCTGTAGTGAGCGATCGAGCATCGCTTCTTTGGCCGGTGCAAGCACGGTAGCAAGCAGCACGACGCCGTTCTCGAATCGATACGCGCCGTTGGGGTGTGGACGGATTCGAAACCCCTCCCCTTCCCGAACGACCACGAGTTCACTCACGTGCGCTTCACTTCGAATCTGCACTGGAGCATCGCGAAATGTGACGTGAGGCAACTCCGCGAGCGCCCGTAGCAACTGCTCTGAGTGCTCGGAGGAGAAGCGTCCGTCTTTGTCGATCAGCCGCTCAACTTGGAAATCCTCTTTGCTCGGCGTGACCACTGCTCCGCGCAGTCGACCGGACTGCACACCCGCTGTGTAATCAAGCAACCGATGGCGAAAGAGGCTGCTCGTGCCTTGATGCTCGAGTTCCCGAACGACGCAGAGGCTGCTCTGGTGCTCGATGATTCGGTAACGCAAAGTCGCCCGCGAGGGATCGTCCTCGGCGCGAACGAGGTTCAGGCCATTCTTGAACGCAATGACCGAAGCAAGCACATGAAGGCAGGGATCTTCGTCGCAACGACAATCGGTCTGCCAATCGCAAGCTGGTAAGTTCAGTTGGACGACACTCCCGACGGGCTTTCCGCGTTCGAGGAGCTTGACGCGTATTGCTTCAGGATCATCCCGCTCCAGTACAAACTCTACGTTTCGGCTCAGTGTCACAGCCTTGGACCAGTCGCCAGGACCGGCACTTTCGCGTGCGAGCTGAAAAAGTTCGTCGAATGCAGTCATGGTCGGGTGCTGAATCGCGGTAGGAAAAAGTAGAATGTATCTCAGGACCTCCGTACTGTCGAGAGCGGCGGAATGCGAGAAGTACCGTCCTCGGCTCTCATGCTCACCTTTCGCTCACCTACTGAGAATTAAAGAGGCTTTTCGTTTGCTTCGCTACGGGAGCTTTGCTACCGCTCAGTGAGATCGCCGGTGGAAAGAGTGGATTATGTGGAGAAAACGACAACAGGAAGGCGACTGCACGCCGAACGAGAAGCGGCGTCTGGAGTCACTGCTGGAAACTGTCGGGCAGATTACCTATGAGCACAATATCGTCTCGAAGGAGATATACTGGACCGGCCTTGATTCTCTTGGGTTCGACTCCCAGCTGACCGCCACGCCGGAGCAGTGGTGGCTCGATGGAATCCATCCGGAAGACTATCCGTCAGTCCTAGAACAGCTTGAGTCGGCAAGAAACGGCCGAACGAATCGATTCAGACTCGAATATCGTTTTTCGGATGCAACAGGAGCGTTTCATTGGTTCGCGGATCGCGGCATCGCGCACTATTCTCCTGAAGGAGACCTGCTCGCTGTCATCGGAGTATTCGAAAACATACAGCGTCAGAAGGAACATGAAGCGGAGCTGGTGCAAGCGCGGAACAACGCTGAGACAGCGAACCGGCTGAAAACCAACTTTCTAGGGATTGTCAGCCACGAAATTCGGACTCCGATGAACGGCGTGATGGGCTTGAGCGAGGTCTTGCTCAGAACGGAACTAAGCGACGAGCAACGCAAGTTGGTCACGACGATACGTGAGTCAGGAGCTAGTCTGCTTCATCTCCTGGACGACCTACTCGACTTTGCTGCGACCGAAGCAGGGATGCTTAAGCTGTGCCCGGTACATTTTTCTCTTCCCCAGCTTCTTGAAGAAGTGCAGAGCGTGCTCGCGCCCCTGGCCGCAGCTCGGGACGTCCGGCTGATGCTGACCGGGGATGTCGAGGAG
>JAGRAW010000318.1 GCA_020434415.1 Bdellovibrionales bacterium | reverse complement strand
CTCGATTCAAATCTTCGGCAATCCGATTGAGCGCATGGTGGACGCTGCGATCATGATCGAACAAGCTGGAGCCGAAATCGTCGACATCAACTGCGGCTGCCCGGTGCCGAAGGTGGTCAAGAAAGGCGGCGGCTGCGAGCTGATGCGCCAGCCCGAACATTTGGAAAAGATCCTTCGCGCGATACGCCGTGCGATCAGCATTCCCCTCACCGTGAAAATTCGTTCCGGGTGGGATGAGCAAAGTAAGAATGCGCTCGCGATTGCCCGTATGGCGCAGGATTGCGGAGTATCAATGATCGCCGTGCACGGGCGTACTCGGCAAGCATTGTATCGTGGCGAAGCCGATTGGAGCATCGTTGGCGAGATTGCGCGGCAGGTAAGCATTCCGGTCATCGGCAGTGGCGACGTCTGCGACGCGCAGAGCGCTGTGCGTTCCCTTTCTACAGGGGTGCACGGACTGATGATCGGACGCGGCGCCCTGGCCAATCCATGGATTTTTTCCGAAATTGCCGCGGCTTTGCGCGGCGAAGCATTCACTCCGCCGCCACCGGTAGCCACCGTTGACATCCTCGAGGAGTATCTCGAGCTCCTGACTACGGATCTGCCCGAGAAAGCCGTCATCGGACGGATGAAGCAGTTCGCGTCCCAAGTCACTAGGCGTGTTCGCGGCTCAACTCCCGCGCGCCGGGCGCTTTGCACTGCTAAGTCCGTGGATGAATTCCGCACGCTTCTGAAGCGCTGGCGTGACTACTTACAGGGGGGCAGTGCGGACGAGTTCACGAGCGTGCCCGAGGCGTTCGATGCCGACTTGAGCCGACCGACTGCGGTAGCTGCGTAACTTTTCATGCTGAAAGTCAAAAATATTTCGATATCCTTCCCGGACCGATCACAGCAGGGTCCGGTCTTGAACAACGTCAGCTTCGAAATTCCTGCCGGTCAGGTTGTCGGCCTCGTCGGCCCCAGCGGTGCAGGCAAGAGCGTCTTGTTGAAAGTGGTGGGCGGCGTACTGCCGCCCGATGCAGGGGACATTCTCCGCCCGCCTTCGCGCGATCCGGACGCCGGAGAGGGCGTCGGCTTTCTCTTCCAAGAGGGGGCACTGTTCGACTCACTTAGTGTATTGGAAAACGTTGCGTTCCCGCTTCGAAGCACCCGCACCTCCCATGGCGAAATTGACTTCGATGAAGCCATGCAACGCGCCTACGCTATTCTCGGAGCAGTCGGCTTATCGGATGCCGCCCTCAAGATGCCGGGCCAGCTCAGCGGCGGAATGAGGCGCCGCGTTGGCATCGCTCGCGCTCTGGTCGGCCATCCGGACCTCGTCCTTCTCGACGATCCGACCGGTGGTCTGGATCCGGTAGCTGCGAGCGTCATCATGAATTTGATTTCCAAGCTACACCAGCAGTATCGGCCAACGGTGTTGATGGTCAGCCACGACATCCGTCGGCTATTGCCGAGCGTGGAACGCGTACTCGCTCTCTTCGATGGCTCCATCGTTTGCGACGTTTCGACAACGGAGCTGCGTGACAAGGCCCCGTCCAATGTCCTTCGTTTCCTCGCCACTCGGTACGACTTCAATCATCACGCTTCGGGGCCCAGTGACTCGAGATCGTAAAAATCTGCGTGACGCCAGGCGAGCGCTGCTCGAAGGCATTGGCGTTCCCGAACCTCAGCCATTCGCCCCGGACGAATTTCAGCTTGCCGCTATTCGTTCAGTCGAGGAGGGCAGGGATACGTTGGTCATTGCCCCCACCGGTGCCGGGAAGACTTTCATCGCCATTGAAGGTATCCGGCGTGCCGTCTCTCAAGGAAAGCGTGCCATCTACACCGCGCCGCTCAAAGCGCTTTCTAACACCAAATACGCGGAGATGAAGCAGCTCTTCGAGCCCCACTACCGAGTCGGTCTACTGACGGGGGACCGAAAGATCGAAACCGATGCCGACATTGTCGTCGCTACTACCGAAATCTACCGCAATGATCTCTACAATTACGGCGCGACCTATTCGGTTGTCATTCTCGACGAGCTGCACTACTTGGCAGACCCTCAGCGTGGGCCGGTGTGGGAGGAAAGCATCATTCTCTCTCCCAAGGAAGCGACCTTGTTGATGCTGAGCGCTTCGATATCCAATTCTGCAGAGATTGCGGCCTGGATTGAGCAGGTGCGCGGCGCACCGGTCGAGGTGATCGCCGAGGCCACTCGCCCGGTAGAGCTTCGCATGGGCTTTCTCCATCCGGACCACGGAGTCCTGCCGCTCGAGGGGGCAAACGGTAAGGTGTTCGGTGAGGTCGCCCAGTTTTACGCCCAGGGAGGAGGCGGACGCGGAGGCTTCCGGGCGCGAAGAGGAAAAGGCGCTTCGCCCGGAAGGGGGGGCCGCTCCGGTCGAGGCCGACGGCGCAAGTCGAGGTCCGGCTCATGAGACCGCCACAGGTAGCTATTGGTGAGATACTTGGAGAGCTTGAACGCGACAATCTGCTACCGGCGATTGTGTTTCGAAGCTCTCGAAATCAATGCGACCTAGACGCGGAGCGCGCGGGGAAAAGCCCCCGCCTGCATCTCGATCCGATGGTGCAGCGTGAGCTGCGGGCGCGAATCCGCGCAATCGCGGAGCAGTATGATATGGACCTGGAGCTTGTCCATTCTCATCCGCACTATAATGCGCTGGTCAGCACGGCTATTGGCGCCCATCATGCCGGTCAACTGCTGACGTGGCGGCTACTGCTGGAAGAGCTGATGGCTGAGGGGGCGTTACGACTGTTGGTCGCAACGGGAACAGTGGCGGCCGGCGTCGACTTCCCCGCGCGAACCGTCGTGCTGACGGCTCATTCCAGACGAGGCGCCGAGGGGTTCGAAACCTTGACCTCTTCCGAGTTTCAGCAAATGTCCGGCCGCGCCGGTCGGCGTGGAAAGGATACGGTCGGCTTCTGTATCGCCGCGCCCTCACCGTTCTGCGACGGACGCGTGCTGCTTGAACTTTCGAAGCAACCGCCTGAGCCGTTAGTCTCCGCGTATTTTCCAAGTCCCAGCACCGTGCTTAACCTTTTGCGGTATCGAACCGTCGATGGGCTGCACTACACCGTAGAGCGCAGTCTCGCGTCATTCATTGATCAGCAACGAGCTGCGGATCTTCGACTCGCCGCTGACGAGTCGGCCGAATCTCTCAGCACGGAAGCGGCGCAGGCCTTCCAGGAAGTGCGGCGAGCGTTCGTCGAAAACGATATCGAGCGCGCATTTCAAAGCATGGAAATTCCCAAAGGGGAGAAGAAGATCCTGAAGCGGCTGCGCCGAATGTACCGCCAAGCGTCAGAAATGGAAAAGCGCCAACTGGTACTGCTCGATTCCTCTCTCAACGGACTTCGTGCGCTCGGCTACTTGGAAGGTGTCCACCTGTCGGAAAAAGGCTACTGGGCGGCAAACCTCTGCACCACCCTCGTCATCGAACTGGCTGAGATCATTCAGAGCGGGCTGCTGGAGGGCGCAACTGTTGATATTCTAGTCGCCGTAATCGCCAGTATTTCAGGGGATCCTCACCGGCAGTATCTCTCGGCCGGGAAGGCTCCGCCGCTTCCCGACGGCACGGTTCGCCGTATCGAAGCGACCTTGGCCGCCGTGCGGGATCAGCACATGCCCGGAGTGCTTGAAGACCGGCAGGTCATTCTTGATGCTGCTCACACGGCAGTTTCCTGGCTCTACGCTGAAGACTGGCACAGTTTCCGCTCGCTCTTGCTGCTCAGCGGGGTCGCTGAGGGCGATGCGGCGCGACTCATTACCCAGACCTCCGAACAACTCAATCAGCTCGCACGGCTCACGGAGTCGCATTATGAGCTCGCAATGCTGGCGGTCGCTGCCAAACAGCGCCTGCTGCGGCCACCGCTGACGGAGGCCATCAACATCGACTCCCTGTAGCGAGTACTAGAGCGTCTGAGGGGTTCGAGTGCACTACGGCACACTCCGACGTCGGCGTAGTTATGCGTCGAGCCGGAATTTTGTGCATGAGAATTGCACACTGCAGACTCCTTCTTGTCACCGCTCGCTGACAACATCGCGACGGCGAACAATCATTCACGCCAGCAACTAACCGAGATCGCTCAGCAAAAGCCTCTCCCGAGAATACCCGCAAAACTGTCAGGGGAGAATAGACATTCTAGTGATTCGCCTAGATTTTCTGGAACGGTACGTTACGTTTAGTTTCAACAAGGTTAGGCATAGATCGCTGTCTTACACGTCGATTCGAGCAAAGTGGGATACGGAGTGGAGATCTGAGAATTGAGGATACGGGAACGAACGGGGTGGGGGACCCTCTCGGCATCACAGACTCTCCAACGTTTCTTATTTGTTCGCCTCTCATCCATTAGAACTATCAATGAGAGGTACCGCACCAAATTGGCTGACGGGAAACGGGGCGGTGCTTCGCGCAGATTGGCTGAGGAGAAACGCAATGGCTGAATATTCAAACGCACTGAGCGCCGGCAGTTTCGGAGGAGATACTTTTTCGAACATCTTCGAGCCGGATGTTATTCTTCCCAGTCAGTTTCTGGCGCCGGATGAAAGAGGCGTCAGTGGTGGTGAACGCAAACTGATGGCGGCTTTACTTTCAGATGGGATCGAGGCCTACATCGCTCAGTGTGCCGCGGAAGGGTTCCGCGCGCAGACGGCACCAAAGGGCAGAATAGGAGATCCGAGTCACCCGCCGATCGCTTCGCGGCGCCGGGGAAAGATCGACGCTCGCGAATGGGTGGACACGGTCGACCATACCTATGTCTTCAGTTTCGACAACGTCTGCGAGTGCTTAGGGATAAATCCGCAATATCTTCGTCTTGGGCTGAGTCGCTACGTTGGCGCGATGCAGGCTCAGTCCTCAGGCGGCGCATCAACGGTCTGGAAAAAAATTCGTCGCCCCAGAAAACAGTATTAGCCCCAAAAACAGTAATTGAGCTTAAGGAGTGAAGCATTTCTCCGGGTGCCGGCAGGAAGCGGAAAAGAGTTTCTCAGCAGTCTGCACGGATACCAAGTTCTGAACCGCTTACTCTCGAAAAACAACCAACCACGCTGAAGGCCTGTCGCGGTTTCGCGGCAGGCCTTTTTTTGTCGGGTC
>JAGRAW010000317.1 GCA_020434415.1 Bdellovibrionales bacterium | reverse complement strand
CAGTGTTTGTGCGATTCGAGCTGCTATAGCTTCGGGATCATCGTCGAGTGAGAAATACTGCGCGTGCTTCCCGGCGATTTCGTGAAACGGCGGGATGTCGGAGCAAAAAATGGGAAGCTTGGCGAGACCCGCTTCAATGAGGGGGATGCCGAAGCCCTCGTCGTTGCTTGTCATCAGCAAGACATCAGCCGCTTGGTAAAAGTCAGCCACCACCGGGTCCGGCAGGTAGTTTTGAGAGAACTCGCTAAGAAAATGCGCTACTCCTCGCGGATAGTCCGTTGCATTGATGCCGCCTGTCGGAGGCTCCAGCGCCAACTCGCGCCGAAGGGTACGTAGCTGCTCCAGGTAATCGCGGTTGCTCGCGTTATGCGCTCCTGGAGGGCCGGTGACGACCAACGTTGCGCCCGGCAGAAGTGCGCTCAGCGCCGCGGTGATCCGCAAGGCAAGTTCGAGGTTCTTGCGACGGGTGATTCGCACGGGTAACAGCACCAGCGGGTTTGCGGATGCGAGCGCAAACTGCTCGCTGAACTGACGAGTGTACTCTTCGTACTTGTGGAGTCGGTCAGGGTCCACCCCGGAGGCAATGACGCGGACGTCGACCTGTGAATCGTTCCAAAGGTCGAGGAGTTCCTTCCGGCGCTGTTCAGACACCGCCACGTGGACTATCCCCGGATCTTTCCAGGGAGCCGAGAGCAGGTTCCATGGGTATCCACTGTGGACTTCGTGTTGATACCGACTTGCCGTTGCTGCGATGTCGTGATGCCAGGCGATGAGTCGAAGCGATTTGTTGTTCTCGAGCAGCAATCGTACCGCTGCAGTAAGCATCACGTTTTTCGCCATTGTCAGGACGTTATGCGCGAACAAGAAATCGACGCCCGCGAGCGCCTGGTTGAGCGAGGCCAAAATCGTAGCGGTCAGTGTCTCGAAGTTCGGCGGCACGATTCCCTGGTCCAGCGCCTGCTTCGCGGCGAGCACCTCGGGATGTTGAGAATCGGCATGGGGTATCGCGACGAACGGGACTCGAGGATCGACGGTGTCTCCGCGTCCGCCAAGCACGCGCACGGTATGTCCCGCGTCGGCAAACAACCGGGCATGGTGCCCCATTACACTCTCGACACCACCGACTACCGGCGGTGTCGCAAAATGGAGCAAAGCTATGCTGTGCTTTGGGGAAGCCACGGCGAATGAACCTGTATACGTAAGGGGTGAAAAACGTTAAAAGTGCGCTAACTTTCTAGCAAATTTTGCGGGAATATGTCAAATTTGATGCAGGTATTTCTTTCGGTCGTTCGTTGATGTTTCGCTTCTTCGCAATAGTTTTCGGTGGCCTTGTTGCGCTCGCTGTTGCGGGTTTCGCACTGCAGCACTACCTCAAGACTTGGGGCGTGACGCGGACGACACTTTCCGAGCCGATCGTTATCGAGTTTCCTCGCGGAACGTCGCTCGGCATGTTGGCGGAAGAGCTGGCGCAGTCCGGGCTGATCTCGGAGCGACGCCGTTTCGAACTTTGGGTTCGACTGTTTTCCGACTATTCGCGATTTCAAGCGGGTCGCTATCGCTTCGAGTCCGAGGTCTCGCCGCTAGAAATTGCCGAGAAGCTTCGTGCAGGTGATATCTACGCGCCGGTAGTGCTCGAGTACACCATTCCCGAAGGATTCACGTTGCGGCAAATTGCGGAGCGCTTGATTGCCAAGGGTGTCGGCAGTCAGGAAGACTTTGAGCACCTCTTTGCAGACTCCGGTTTTCGGGCATCGCTCAACATCGAAGGACCTAGCCTTGAAGGCTATACCTTTCCTGCAACGTATCGTTTTACCGAGATGCCCGATCCACGAACCGCGCTACGCATGGCGGTAGAGGAGTTTTGGAAGCGTCTGCCAAACGGGTATCGTGAGCGAGCGGAGGCGCTCGGCATCTCGCTTGACGAGGCTGTGCGCATTGCGTCGCTGATTGAATTGGAAACGCCTTTCGACGATGAGAAGCGCCTGGTGAGCGAAGTCATTTGGCGCAGGCTCAACGATAAAGCCCCGCTCGCCATCGACGCATCTATTATCTACGGCATCCCTGATTATGCCGGGGATCTTACCAGTCGACATCTTCGCGACCGGAGCAACCTCTACAACAGTCGCGTGCACGTCGGACTTCCGCCTACCGCGATCGGAGCGCCGGGGTCGGCATCGCTTAGCGCCGCGCTCGAGCCTGCCGCAGAGGGCAACTATTTCTACGTGCTGGATCTTGAGACGGGTCGACATCATTTCTCGAAGACGTTCAAGGAGCATCAGGGGAAGGTGCGCGAGCTCGTTCGCGGGCTACGGGAGCAGCGCATCAAGGAGCGTCGCGCCGAGCAGGCAGCCCGGCGTGCTGCTCGATCCGAGAGGTAAGGCAGCAGAAGATACCTAGCCGATGGCGGACGTGATAATAACCGACTCAGGGCGACTGTCCAATGTCGCGCCCGGAGATTTTACAGCCTCTCCTTCTTCACGATCAGTACGCTCTTGCTCCGCTTCTACGGTTTGTCGAAACCTTTCAGAGGATAGGACTTCTCTGGTCAAGCGAATCGTTACAAGTAAAGGAAAGGCGAGTAACGCACCCACAGGTCCCCAAATCCATGTCCAGAGCGACACCCAAAAGAAAATAAGCGCCGGGTTAAACATGAAGCGGCGGCCAAGGATGGCCGGTGTCACGAATGCGCCCTCGATTGCGCTAATGCAATAGAAAATGGCGGGAACTGCGAGAGCCGAGAGTAGCGAAGGGTAGGTGAACACCGCCGCTATACCGACCACTAAAGTCCCGACGATGAGGCCAAGATAGGGGATGAAGTTCAGCACGCCCCCCATGACGCCCCACAAGAGAGGGTTTGGCATCCCGACCAAGTACATCCCTACGGTCATCACCAGGGCAAGGCAGAAATTGATTACGGCGATCGAGAAAAGGTAATCACCAAGTGAGTGCTCAACTTCCCGGACCAGTCTTCTGGTGCCGCGGAAGTGGGATTCGGCTTTCAAGAATTCCGCGAAATCGTCGACGAGAGAATCGCCAAAGACGAGTAAGAAGTAGAGCAGCACCACGGTCAGTAGTGTCGTCGAGATAAATGCTCCGCCGCCGCGCAAGAAACTGCTCAAGAGGGAGTCGCCTTCAACTACTCTCACTTCTCCGCTCGGGCCGTCCTGCCATTGGGTAAGGTCTTCCAAGCGTTCGGCCGTTTCGGTAACCGGGGATACGCTTTGGCGCCAGTGACGAACACTCCGCTCCAGTTTGCTCGCCATGACCGGCAGTTCCTCGGCCCACTGCGCGGCGGGTTCTGCGAGTCGATTGACAGCAAGGACGAGACCGCCGAACGCAATTACCATTACCAAGGTAGCGGCCACTGCCGGCGGAATACGGAGCCTCGTTAGAGAGCGCATCGGCCCCGCCAGAATAAAGCGAAAAAACAGCGCTAACAGTACAGGCTGAAGAAACGCTTTCGCCAAGACCGCAACGCTTAGCGCTGCCAAGATGCTGAGGCCAAGCAAGCAGCGTCGGATGGTCCGCACGTCGCGGGGCGAAGCCGCGGGCACCATTGGTGGCTACTCCCCGACTTCGTGTGCGTGGTCTGCCGGTTGGAGCGGTGATGCTGGAGCGTCTTGGGGAGCACGGTCGACAGCCTTGGCGGTCACGGCAGACAGCAGCGCGGTGCGTGCCGAACGACCGATGAAATCGAGCAACCAACCGGAGGCAGAAGATCGTCGTGCATCGCGAACGCGTGGAAACCGCGGTTCGCTAGGTGGCGAGTGCCGCCTCGGTGAATCCGTCACCAGCTCCACTACTGCCGCTCCGGCAAGAGCGCCAACGGTGGCAGCGACTGCGCAACTTTGTAACGGATAAAAGCGGGCCCAGCGCGTCGGTTCCAGGGCCGGCTCCAGTAGTTGTGGCGTCGTGCGCAGCATTGTCTTCACCCGAAAGCGGGCTTCTTCTCGCGCCTTCGAAGTGGTCGGGATATGCCGCGGCTCGGGTCCCGTTCCGATCGCGATAGCGGGTAGTTGCCGTGTCATTTGCGCCTCAATGAGCTGTTACGGGTGCATCAGCACGCGGCGTCCTGTTGGACTTCAGTTCCGCTTGCATTTTGCTGAGAGTCTTGTTGCGTGCCCTGCGCTTCAGCCAGGCGAGAATCGTAAGCAGCAACACGATCGGTATGCTTCCGGTCAGCAGTAAAGAGCCGATCAGCGGCACTCCCAGCATCTGATTGAGGGCTAGCACCATGGCGATAAAGATTGCTATGCCACAGGCGAGCAAGAAACCTAGCCCCGCGGATGCCGCGATTAGCGCACTCGCTCCAGTCAGCGCTGTCGAGCGAACCGAAAGGCGAAACTGCTCCCGCTCTACCGCTACCGCTGAGCGGACGGTTTCCCGAAGTTCGATTAGATACCACTGGATTAAAGCGAGCGGATCAACGTCGCCTCGAGGACGCTCCGCGCCATTTTCCGTGGCGTTGTCTGTTCCGGTTCCGTCCACTATGGCCTCGGTCTACCTGCCTTGCTGAAACTCACAAGCGCAAAAGTCGGGTCGTTGATGAAGTATGCGGTTCGCTGCGCTACCTAGCGGCGTGCAAACAGCAATCCAAGAAGAAATCCGGCGCCGACCGCTGCGCCGATCGTTTTAAACGGCTGTTCGTGGACTTGCTCCACCAGTGTGCGAGTCGCGTATTCTCGACGCGCTTGGAGCTGATGCACTTTCTCCTCAGCCGCTGCTCGGGCAATGTCCGCTACCTCCTTTACCGACTCGCGGATCTCGCCTGTTTTGGCCTTGAGCTGCTCGGCATGAGGTTGTGTAGAACGACCGTTAGACGAGTCTCGTGTTTCTTGTGTCGGCATGAATGTGTCCTCCAGTTCTGAAATTCAGTTTTTCACCTTAACGCGACGCCCCCAGATCGGTCCCTGATGGTGATCATGAACTCTTGCCTGATCGACGTCATGTCTCGAAGAGTGGGAGACGGCTACCGTAAAGGCCGCCTGATGTAATTAGCGTGGATGGGAAGTGACGCTTGTCGACGCTCTGCCAGCGGGCGGAGAACTAGTAAACCTTCACCAGCATGGAGTCCTCACTATGGAGCAGATGCAGCCCGGCCAT
>JAGRAW010000316.1 GCA_020434415.1 Bdellovibrionales bacterium | reverse complement strand
AAAGGAGAGGCTGGAGGCTCGCGGTAGGCGCAGCCCCGCCAACCGAGTGCGTGGGGCGTGTGGATTCGATTCTTGTTCCATGGTCTATGATTGGATGACGGTCATCAGCAACCGGACTCAGGGAAGACTAACCTCCAGGTATTGACTGAAGTAACCAAGGGGCCCGCTAGCCGGGTGCTGAAAAACTCCCTTCAGCACTCTGCTAGTAGCGCTCCTGGTCATCTTTCGGTGCAAGAGGCCAGGGCTCTCGTTGTTCACCGTTGATCGAAGTTCCGCCGTGGATTGCTGTTTTGAGATTGTGGACGAAGTCGAAGGGGAATGCCTGCTCTACGGCTGAAGCCGTATCGAGCCTTTGGAGCTGTTCTTCGCTCAGGGTAACCTCCAGTGCCGAGAGATTCTCTTGCAATTGTGAGAGTTTCCGGGCTCCGATGATGATGCTGCTGACGCCGGGCTGCAAAGAGAGCCAGCGTAACGCGATTTGTGCCGGCGTTGCCGAGGCTTCTTTCGCGATCGCTATCAGCTCGTCAATGATGGCATAGTTCTTGTCCGACAGATGACGATTCTCGGGCTTGGTTCGGGTATCCTCGGTCGGGTGGTTGTTTCGCGTGAACTTGCCGCTAAGGATGCCGCCCTTTAAGGGGGACCACGGCGTTACTCCCATGCCATAGTGCCGGGCCATCGGCATCAGCTCTCCTTCCACGGTGCGCTGAGCAAGACTGTATTCTATCTGCAACGCGATGAAGTGCCCTGCTCGGAGCTCCTGTGCAAGGTGCTGACACTTTGCGCAAACCCAGGCGGGATGATCGGAGAGGCCGACGTAGCGCACCTTTCCTGAGCGAACGAGATCGTCAAGTGCCCGAACCATTTCCTCGAGCGGAGTGTGTTGGTCCCAGAAGTGCGCCCAGTAAAGATCGATGTAGTCCGTCTGCAATCGTCGAAGCGACTGTTCACAAGCAGCGATAATACTTTTTCGTCCGGCGCCACCGCCGTTGGGGTCTCGAAGATACATATTACCCATGAACTTGGTGGCGAGTACCACTCGGTCACGCGGCGGATTGCTGACCGTACTCTTTCTCCCCGCAAAGTAGGAGCCGATGAAGGCTTCGCTGTACCCTTTCGTGTAGATATTTGCCGTATCGATGAAATTGCCGCCGCGTTCCAGGTAGTGCTCGAGCACTGCCGTGGCGGTTTCGTCATCGCTGCCCCAGCCCCACTGTTCGCCGAAGGTCATCGCGCCAAGACACATCGGGCTGACTCGGAGCCCGGATCTTCCCAGAGTAACGTAGTTCGTAAGCGCCATCGTGATACCCCCGTCGACCGTTTGAAGCGTTTGAGTCCTTCACGCCTAGCAAAATTGAGCGTAAGAAGGGAAGGGCGAAAAGGGCCGGGGAGGGGACGACGACGATTGTGTCAGTTGAGGCTCCCGAGGAAGAATAGTGCCGGCAGTGTTCCGGGCGCCATTCACGAGGTGCAAGCAGTGGCCGTCCGGCGGGAAGTTCGCACCGTTTCCTACGCGATGGGGTTGCTTGATTCAGGCAACCGTCCGACAATGGTGGTATGGAATACGCTCTCCGTACTGAATCGTACTATCTTCGCCAGAAACAGGTGCTGTTGGTCCAGGCCGACCTGGCTGACTTTCTTGTCGAGTACTATCTAACGCTGAAGGAATACGGCGTGACGATGGAGCCGGCGCACAATGAGCAATTGAAGCAGCTCTTGGGCGCGCTCGCCGTCCATTTGACTAGTCGTCCGCCGGATGAATCCGTAGCGTGGACGTTGTTGATGCACGCGGAGAAGCCGTATTCCCTCTTTGTCACCGGCAGCGTTGCTGAGGCGGCGTTGGTAGGACAAGCGCTGTATCAAGATATCCGCCATTCCGACGTCAATGTGTTCAACCAGCAAACCAGCCGTCCAGGCCATCCGACGCACAAGAGCGCGGTGCGTTGCGAAAGCTCGGAGATAAAGGAGATGGTCGAGAGTTACTATGCGCAAAGTGAGCAATTACCGCTAAAGATAACGTTTCACCCGGATTCCGACCTGGTCTCGGCGTTGGTGGCGATGCCCGACTACGATGCTGAGTGGTTTCTGCAAAATGAGCCTCGTTCTGTCGGGGAACGTCTTAGCGACTTTGATGTCCGCCATCTCAAGAGTTGCGCGTTTCGGTTTGCGTGTAGCTGCTCCCTGGAAAAGCTCTTACCTTTCTTTCAGGCGATCCCCGCGGAGCAGCTCGCCGAGCTCTACGGGCGCGATGAGGTGCTTCTGGTGAACTGCCCGCGCTGTGGACGAACTTTCGAGGTCGAACGTTCGCGGCTTGAGAACAAGTAGCGCGAAAGGCGCATTCGCTATCAGTATACTTTGGGAGAACTGCTACTCGAAGCTCTCGATGATCAGCGTCCCGCGACCATTCGATGTGATTTGGAATTTGCCGGTGCCGGGATTGCCGTCATCGAGAGCTTTATCAAGCGGGGTCAACAGGTCGTAGCGCAGTGAATCTCCTTCGACGGAAATAGCCGCGTAGGGGTAGAAGTTCGGACCTTCCCAGTTATAGTAGCCGCCAATTGGCGTTCCGGCACTCCAGGCCGATTCACTGATGTAGTTTTCCATTCCGGCCGGGAGTACCCGATGACTGTCCGGAGGATACACTTCATAGTCGACGGTGTAGGCCACGAAGCCTGCACGAAATCCGGTGAGTTCGCTCGCTGTGGCAGCAACACGGGCGCGGTCCTTGTACGACGCATAAGCCGGGATGCCGATCGCAGCGAGAATGCCGATGATCGCAATAGTCACCAATAGCTCGAGAAGGGTAAAGCCGTCGCTACCCTCGTAGTGCCTTTCAGAACTCATTGAACCCGTCGAACGAAAGCCCCGTGCTTTCGTAGGCTAAGCCGTTCCCGTGCGAATGCAAAAGTCGTTCCGATCGAAATAAGTAACGATTGAGGGAAGTCACCTCGCGGCCTCACTGGAAAAGTGGACATCGCTTCGCGCGTGCTATGCAGTCGCATGCTTCGGGGGGGAGGAGCTATATCACCTGGTCGTCTCCCACATCTTGGGAGAGAAGCCTTCAACATCCCGGATCGCTGACCCGGGAGAATCTGAAAGAGAGGTAAGAACACTGAATGTACCGTTGGTTTCGAGAACGACTGCTGCAGCTTCCTCATAACTGGAGAGACCTCTTTCTCGAAGCGCCGCCCGCAGTTCTTCCTCACTGACCCGCTCTTCGACCAAGGTCTGTTGCCTGACGACGCCGTCGAGCAGCAGTAATCGCGGGCGAGCTTTCACCAACCGCTGAAAGTAGGGAAAGCGGACCGAGAGCGCCGTGATGAGGTATTGCAATAGTATCAGCAGAGCAAGTGCGATCACGCCCTGCGCCAGCGAAGTCTGCTTCGAGAGAATCGCCGTTGCTAGCGTCGACCCGAGGGCGATAGTCACGATAAAGTCGAACGCATTCCATTTGGATAGGGTCCGTTTGCCTGAGATCCGGAGCAAAACGATCAAAGAGGCATAAGTACTGACTCCTAGAAAAAGCGTTCGCAGAACGGTATGCCAGGAACTGAGTAAAAGATTAGGGATGTCCATGGCCTCAGCTATGCAGGAGATCGGTCGCAGAGACCATGATCTGGTCTAGAGCTTATCCACAAATAATCTGCTCTCAAAACGGCGATTTCGGCCAATCTCGGCAAAACGGGAGAATAAAAAATACTCATTAACTTCAGTAGACTCCACTTTTTTGATTTCCCGTTTTGCCGACCTTGTCTTGAACTCCCCGTTTTGAGAGCAGATTTATTCGTGGATAAGCTCGTACGCAACCTCTGCTAAGCGCAGAATCGGGTGTTTTCGCCTGATTCGGCCTGCAACCGACCACAAACGCGTCTTATCAGTGTCACAAACTTGCCGTACGATAAAAATGCTAGCGGTAGAGGGGCGGGTGGTGCGTGACGTTCTACTGCAGGTGGTATGATTCGCCATTTCTTGTTGCTTGTCGCCGCCCTGGTGGCGGTCGGGTGCTGCTGTGCTGACGCGACGGCAGCGCCGCTTCACGGCTTCTACAATGGCGCCCTGGAACAGCAAAACATCATCGAATGTTCAAACACCTCCGGCGAGCTCGTCGCTGGTACGCTGACGCTGCACAATTCAGACGGATCCGTCCTCGAGGAGCGTCGATTCAGCCTTACGCAACACGCAACCTCACACCAGCTCCTAGATCCGGTTCTACTGCGTGGCGGCTACGGCACCTACACAGTCCGGACTCTCCAAGGAAGTGAAAGCGACCTCCGTTGTCAGACCGTTTTCTATCGGCATGCGCCCGCTGGAGCGGGAGAGGTCCTTGATTATGCCTACGCGCTTCCTACCGACAAGTTTATCGCCGGACCTTCCGGCGGCACCTTCAACTCGATGCACCCGGATCCGGCAGCGCCGCCGGTGTACAATTGGCTGACGATCTACAATCCGGCGACAACTACCCTTGAAGCTGATGTCGCGGTATACGGAGCAAGCGGTAGCGCGGCATCGAAGCGAACGATCGGGCGGGTCCGCATCGGTCCAAGACAGCGAAGAGATTTTGCGCTTGGTCACGAGGAAGGTAAGCAAGTCGGTACGTACGCAATCGTTCCTCGAGACAGCAATGCTCGGTATTCAGCGTATACGATTCGCTATGGCACTTCGCCGCATGGCAATCGATTCGATTTCGCTTTTCCGTTAGCTGCACAAGCCGGAACGTGCGACTCCGGCCTGGTGCCGGCAAACACGATGGATCCGGCTACCAACTGGGCGGAAATCGCCACAGTGAGCAAGAGCCCTGTCGAGATTCAATTCGAAGTCTTCCGCTCCGATGGTAGCTTGGTGCACCGTGAAACGGCAACGCTTGCTCCTCGGGGACAGTTGCATCGCTATCTCAACCAATATCTAGGGAGTCGTGCGGCAGGAAGCTTCCGTGTTCGGTGCGTGAATCCGGGAGCAACGCCGCACGAGCTGTTGGTCCAAAGCCTATTCTACGGTCACCCTGCGGAACAGACGCCGGCGCTCGAATGGGCATATGCGTACCAGGGGGCAACGGAGCAAGCGCAGAGTACGTGCGGCTATGGCGCACACGTCAACACGTTCTTCGATGCCGGCAACTGGCTGCTCATCGCGAATGAAGCGCAG
>JAGRAW010000315.1 GCA_020434415.1 Bdellovibrionales bacterium | reverse complement strand
GAGCTCGCGGAAAAGCTTCGCCGACAGATTCTTAAGGCAACCGGCGATTCTCTCCTTGGCGTTCACAGTGGGCTGGATCGCAAACTGCTGGACCAGATACTACGATAGAGCCGGCTTTCGATTACGCTTCGGTCTTCCCTATATCTCGTCCATATATATAGAGTAGTTCCTCGCGCCCTTTCCTCGCCACCGCCTCCGCGACATAACCACTCAAAAGCACTAGGTTTCTCCCCCATTGAATTCGGGCTCAGCTTTTCTACGATCCAACCGATTCATTCAGTATGACTCAGAACAAGACATACGACCTCGTAGTGCTCGGCAGCGGTCCCGGCGGACAGAAGGCGGCAATTCAAGCGCTCAAGCTTGGAAAGCGCGTGGCTATTGTCGAGTCGAATCCGGATATTGGCGGCAACTGCCTTCATGACGGGACGATTCCGAGCAAATCGTTCCGTGAAGCAATCATGCACCTCTCCGGCTATCGAGAACGGTCGCACTACGGGCAGGCCTATCGGGTCAAAGAAGACATCACGATGAGCGATCTCACCGATCGTACCGGCGGGATCGAACGCGATATCGAGCAAACGCAGCGCTCACAGCTCCTGCGAAACAAAGCTGAGATTATCCATGGCTTCGGCTCCTTTGTGGATGCTCATACCATCAAGGTCAACGGCGGGGATATCGAACGCAGACTGCACGCAGAGTACGTCGTGATTGCGACTGGAACCAGACCGTGGCAGCCCGGCACATTCGAATTCGACGCAACGACGATTCTCGATAGTGACGGTATCCTTCGTATGAACCGCATCCCGAAGACGCTCACCGTTGTCGGTGGTGGAGTAATCGGCTGCGAATACGGCTCAATGTTTTCGGCACTGGGCGTCAAAGTAACCATCGTCGAGCAACGCGAACAGATTTTGAGCTTTGTCGACCAGGAGCTGATCGAGGCCCTGACGTATAACTTGCGCCAGCAAAAGGCCTGTATCATTACCGGTGACAAGGTCGTTCGTTGTTGCAAGGCTCCCGATGGACGCGCGGTGACCTATTTGGAAAGTGGTCGGCGATTTGTAAGCGACAAACTCCTTGTCTCTGCGGGCCGGGTCGGCAATGTCGAGGGCCTCGGGTTGGATACGGTAGGCGTGGAAGCCGATCCGCGCGGGAAGGTCTCGGTCAATCAACACTTTCAAACTTCGTGTTCCAATATTTATGCCGTTGGTGACATCATCGGATTCCCTGCCCTAGCTTCGACCGCAATGGAGCAAGGCCGCCGAGCTGCTTGTCACGCCTTCGGACTGCGGGACTCGACGACTGAAATTCCGCTCCCCTATGGTATCTACTCGATCCCCGAGATCGGCATGGTCGGAGCGACCGAAGCCGAACTTCGCGCGGGCAAGGTTCCCTATGAATACGGCATCGCTCGCTTCGCCGAACTCGAACGAGGCAAAATCATAGGTGACAAACTCGGAGTCTTGAAGCTGCTTTTTCACCGCGGCACCCTGCAACTGCTTGGAGTCCATATCATCGGTGAAGGAGCGACCGAGTTGGTCCACATCGGACAAACGGTGATGGGCTTTCAGGGCGGGATCGACTATTTTGTCAATGCAGTCTTCAACTACCCGACCCTCTCGACGGTGTACAAAACTGCGGCACTCGACGGGTGGAACAAGATCGTCGCCACCGAAGGACTTCCTGATGAAGTACCCTTCGACGATCTGGAGCTGCATTGAGACTGTATCCGGCCGATATTGCCGTTTTGAGAGCAGATTTACTCTGGATAAGCTCTTAGTCCGCCGGCGGGTGGAACACCACGTTATGGGCGACAAGCCGCTTTTCTTGATAACGAAAGCGCGCCGAGAAGAAACGTCCTGCAAACAACCAAGGGAGAAAGAAGTGATCCCCTTCCCAGAGCGGAAGCGTCAGGAGCTCTTCATCCGCTATCCAGGCTAGCCGCCCTTCCGCACACTCCGTGACCTCTCCCTCGAAGTGCTCCGCCGTGAAGACGAAGACATACCAATCCTCCCCATCCTTGAATGCAGGAAATGTGAGTATGCCGCGCAGTCGCGGCTCCTCAATCGTAAGTCCGCTCTCTTCACGGACCTCCCGAATTACACATTCCTCGGGGGTTTCGCCCGGATCAAGTTTTCCGCCTAAACCATTCCACTTGCCCTGATGGATATCACCGGGTCGTTTTCCCCGTTCCAGCATCAGCGTCCGGCCGTTGGAGCGGACGTAGCACAGCGTGGCAAGTTTCATCACGACCTCTTGAGTTCTTCCAGCACCGCGATTGCGGACGGACTCGCGGCAGCGAATCGCTTGATCGCAAATTCCAGCACCCTTTGCCCCGCTGCTAACTCCCCTTTCGTGATTAGCTGTTGGGCGCGAGCGATAGACATCTGATACTCGAGCTCGGAGCCGGGCCAATCGGCCGGGGCCGCCGGCTCTACTTCACTGCAGAGCACTTCCAACGTCTGTTCGACCGAGGGGACTAGCTCTGAAACTTTCACGGCGGACAGCACAACAGGGAAAATACCTCGGATCGGATCTGCCGCATCAAAAGGCATTATAAGATCGACCAGCGATAGCCCGTCGAACCCGCAAAGCTGAAACGCCCGCAGCAGCCTCTCCCGTTCGTAGCAGCGAATTGCCAGCGTATCATTTTCGACCGTGGGCTGTTCGTTGCCCACATAGAGCTGAAGCCGGATAAGGCCCCCGTTGCGCAACACACGGTTGAACTCGCGAAGATACGCGGCAAATACTGCCACCGGCAGGTTTCCGAGCACCGCAAAAGAGTAGAGCAGGTCAAGGGATCCATCCTCAACCGGCTCCAAAGTGGTGCCCTCGGTCTGTAATAGCTGCACATTATCATAGCCGGAGAGAAAATGACCGGCGTAGGAAAGCGCGTGAGTTGCGACATCTAGTCCGATGACGCCTCGAACCCTCGTCGCTGCAGCACGCAGTAAACGCCCGACGCCACACCCAAGCTCGGCGGCGTACCAGTTGCGGGTTGTCGTGAGATCCAGACCGGACAGCAATTGTTCGAGATCGCGAGCACCCGTTTCCCACATCTGGGCATCGCTTTCGACTCCGTCACTCATCCACAAGCGATAATCGTTGGCTATCCTGCTATCCCAGTGCTCGCGCATTGCTGCGGCTAGCTGTAGCAGCTTTTCTTGGCTCAAGACATCGGACATAGCGGCACAGAAATCCTCTCTCACGCAATCGCTTAGCGCTTTGCTGTGCGCTGAAGGGCTTGCAACGCCTCTAGAGCACTTGCTTTGCTTTCTGCGGCACTGGCGTAGTTCGTTCGATCGAGCACCGCAGCTGCGACTTCTTGTGGAGCAAGCGGTCGCGGGGCATCAGTCGCCTCCCCAACACCAAGCACGCCTTGTCGCTCGCGGAGGCGCCGCTCAAGCTCCAATTCTGCATCGAGCCCAAGCAAACTGTCATCATCTGCTGAATGTGCAATGGAAGTCGCCGACGCAACTTTTTCTCTTCCAAGGTTCGTCGTCTGTTCGCGCTGTCCCGAAAGATAAATCAGCACAATGCCGACTGCGGTCGCCAAGGCTCCGCCGGCCAACAGCGATGGAGAGTGCAACCAACGGCGCAGCACATCCCGACGGCGCCGGCAGGCCGTCAGGGGAAATACCGCGTTCTGATCGATAAAGGTCTTGATTTCGTCTACCGTGTCGAAGCGCCGCTTTCGGTCACCGGCCGCGCATCGATGCACTAGAGCCTCATACCATGCAGGAATCCCTAACTCGGGGGGCAGCGAGGGGATGGGTTCTGAGAGCTGTTTCATCGCCAACTCGACGAAGGAATCTGCTTGATACGGTAGCCGCCCGGTCACCAGCTCATACGCGATGATACCGAGCGCGTAGATATCCGATGTTGCGCTCCCTCGCTCCCCCCGGATTTGCTCAGGAGAAATATAGCCTGGAGTGCCAATGATTTTTCCTGTCTGCGTGAGCGTGGTGTCGGCTTTGACCACCCGGGCAGTACCGAAGTCCGCCAGCTTGACCGTATCATCCTTGGTGATCATGATATTCGCCGGCTTGAGGTCGCGATGCACGACTCCTTGCCGATGGGCGTAACTGACCCCATCTACGATCTGGCGCAATATTGAAATTGCATCCTGGCAACAAAGGCCTCGTGACGCCTCGATACGATCGTTGAGTGAGCTGCCCTGCACGTACTCCATGGAGATATAGCACAGTTTGTCGGGCGTCTGACCGAAGTCGTAAATTCGGACGATATTGGGGTGCGCTAAATTTCGGGAAACGAGGACCTCATTGCGGAAGCGCGTAAATACTTCCGGATCCTGGGTATAGCGTGGATGGAGCACCTTGATCGCAAGCGGTTGGTTGTCGAGTTGACGATCGACGGCATGAAACACCACGCCCATCCCGCCCTCACCGAGGCGGCTGACTACCTCATAGCGCTCTGCAAGCACCTCACCGGGGGAGATGTCAACTCCGCTTGAACCCTGGACTCGATTCGACATACCATTCGACATACTACAGCCTATAGTAAATGTCTTGCTGCTTCACTCCCGGAATCAGTATGCAGGACTACGCATACCGGACAACAATTGGTTAGATGAAAATGGTTAAATGAAAATACTCGTACTCGCCGCAGAGTTTCCAGCAACGACCAGCATGCCGGGCTCTCCTCGACTGTTTAATCTCTGTCGCGAGCTTGCGAGGAGGCATCAGCTAACCCTGCTCTGTCGTTCAAGCAAGGCTGAGCAAGAGACCGCCTTTCGAGAGGATACGGCGACCCACGGAGTTTTCCACGAGATTCAGACCATACCTCCGCCGCCCAAGCTCCACCCCGGCTCGGTGTCATGGACGCGGCGGCAACTTCACCGCTTTAGCCTCGTCCCGTCGTTCGTTACGCAGTTTCGTTCACCACGGTACTGGCGATCGACCGTTTCCACTGTCCGAGAGGCCATCGACCGACACGCGCCGGACCTCGTGTACTGCGATGGCCTGGACATGGCACAGTACCTGCCGTGGAGAAGTGACATCCCGACGGTAGTGGACTACTGCGATTCTCTGACGAACCTCTTTAGCCAGCGGACCAGTAAAGAAACGAGCCTCAAGCGTCGGGCAGCGCTATGGCTTGAAACGCGTGCTATTGCTCGCTGGGAGGTCCGCATCA
>JAGRAW010000314.1 GCA_020434415.1 Bdellovibrionales bacterium | reverse complement strand
GCTCGCTCCAACACTCGACGAAATCACTTATGCGCCAGAGATTGGTAAATCCTCCGCCCTGGTTCTCCGGATGAGTTGGCCATTCAGCCTTCGAGAACTGCAGAAACGCAAAGTAGGGGATGAGACCGGAACCGATACGATGATCGTTGAAGCCGATTGAATGGAGCATTACGCCCCCCGGCGCCAACACCCGCCACAGCTCCGCAGAAAGGTCCTCAACATCGCTGACGTGTTCGAAAACCGTTTTCGAGTGACAAAAATCAACACTGGCGTCGGGAAGTTCGATCTCCTGTAGAAATGAATCGAACACCTCCAGCTCTCCCGAGACAGAAGGCAGGCCCGCGAGCGGATGCAGGTTCGGGAGCATCTCGAACAACGCAGAGAAAAACCGGCACGCAGCTATATACCCTGCTTCTTCGGTGTCTCCCGAAAAAGTGAACGGCTCAAGCGCCAAGGCGTGACGGAACCGTCGCTGCAGCAGCATGGACACCGCAGGGAATTCGCCAAAGCCGAGTTCGAGCGTCCGCTCTCCTGTCGGTGGGATGTGCTCCGCAATGCGACGCACCCAATGAATTGCACTCGTCATGCCATGCCGACAGTTCCGCGGCAAACGAACGACTTCCCGATCCAACCACGCACTGTCGTACGGCCCTACCGCTGATGCCAGAAGTCGATTACTACTCTCGCCATCGAACCAACGTGACGGTTCAACTTCCTCAAAAAACTCGAACAGGAACTCGCGTGGTGGCAAAGCCCGCGTCCCGGCATAAAACGTATCCCAAAGAAATTGCGCACCTGCCGAGCGAGCGGGAATTGCCAGTCCCCGTAGTTCGCCGTGATTGCTACCGAGGTAGTCGGCGGCGCGAACGGGAGGCAACGGCTCGGAGCGAGCCGTCATCGCCTCGATGGCGGCTGTAGATGCAGCAAGAAAGAATTGTGCAGCGATTGCATCTTTTTCGAAGCAGTAATCCGCCTCGCCCTGCCCTACCACCTCGCTTGCCCGGCGTAACAGGCCGCCGTCCAGAAGGTAGCTGTAGGCATGCAGCACAAGAGCCGCGTGGTAGCCCTTCCGTGCGAACAGTTCCGACAGCCGATGTTGCGGCTGTCCGTGTTGCGAAACGATAACTTCAAACGGCCAAGCTTCGATTACTTTTCTTAGGGGAACCGGGACTTCCGGCGGCAGTGAGATGATAATTGCTCCAACGAACTCCTGGTGCTGCAACTCCGTCAGCACCGTCGGTAAGAGAAACCGCTCACCCGCGCTCAGCATCGAGGGGTCGCCCAAACTCATCGGTCGAAGTGTGACCACCGCCGGTAACGGAAGCATAGCTCGTCCCCCCTCAACCTGCCGGAGACAGGCTTTATCTGCTCGGCAAATACTCTTTCAGCAAACTGAGCAGACGTTCGCGATTGATAGGCTTTGAAATATAGTCGTCCATACCGAGTGCCCGGTAACGCTCACGTTCGCCACCAGTGGCATGCGCGGTCACCGCGATAATGGGAGTAGTCGTGCCCTTCACTCGCTCCAGCTCTCGAAGTTCAGCGACGGCGGCAATACCATCCATTACCGGCATTTGCACGTCCATCAAGACTACGTCGAATGTTTCCTCGGAAAAACGCTGAACAGCTTCCAAACCATTGTTCGCGAGAGTAACGGTACAGCCGGCAGCCTCCAACATGCGTCGCGCAACGAGTTGGTTGACGGCATTATCCTCCGCAAGAAGTATGCTTACGCCAAGAAGCTCACGGCCCCCCTTCTTATCCGCCACGCCGACTACCGATGATGTACTAGTCGGAACATACTCGAACTCAATCTGAAACGAAAAAGCAGTCCCCACTTCTGGCAAGCTATCGACACGAAGCACTCCACCCATCAAGGAGACCAGCTTCGACGAAATCGCAAGGCCTAAGCCTGTGCCGCCGTACTGCCTACTGATGCTCGTATCTGCTTGACGAAATGCCTCGAAAATAAGATCGCGCTTCTCTTCCGGAATGCCGATGCCGGTATCACTCACAGCAAAGCGAATCTTTGTACGTCGATCATCGTGGCCCACCTGCTTCATGTGCAGCACGACCACGCCGTCGGAAGGAGTGAACTTGATAGCGTTCCCAACCAGGTTAATCAGCACTTGTCTAAGCCGAATTGGATCACCCCACAGCAGCGTCGGGATCTCCGAATCTATCGCAAATACCAGTTCAAGTTGTTTTGTAGCGGTATGGTAAGCAAAGATGCGCTCTACGCTTTGGCACAGCTCAGCGACACCGAATTGTTCGCGGCTCAGCTCAAGCTTACCGGATTCAATTCGGGAAAAGTCCAACACATCCTCGACAATGACTCGCAATGCATTTGCAGACTCGAAGATGCGATCGGCGAGCAGACGCTGGTCTTCCTCCAAAGGGGTGTCCAGGAGAAGCTCGCTTAGACCAATAACACCGTTGAGCGGCGTACGGATCTCATGACTCATGTTAGCCAGAAATTCCGTCTTGTCGTGAGCAGTCTGTTCCGCGAGTTCTTTTGCACGCAAAAGCTCAGCGGTGTGCTCCTCTACTCTCTTCTGCAACAATATATTGTGCTCGAAGACTGAAAACGCACTCCCGCTACTTTGGATACTCCTTTTGACACGGGCTTTCAGCGCGTCTGCGATTTTGACTAAGCGCTCATTACGAATGCGAAGTTCCGCAATTTCGTCGAGAAGTTCGGCCTTAGAGCGTGTTTCTTCGCTTTCCAAATGTCACGCCGGTCAGAGTTTGATTGACATGGATAGAATTGAACTGCTCACCGTAGGTGCTGAATCCCAAAAAGCGCAAACGCTGAAGGAGCGCTTCGACGTCACCGAAGAGCTGCTTCTGCTCGATTTCAAGTCGCCTTAAAATACAATCACAGCCGATCGTCAGATGGATTTCATCGAATCGGCTTTCCAGCGCCGCGACCTGCTGCTCGAGCGTCTCCACAAAAGCAGTGCTCTTGCCGATCGTCAGCGGCAGCCCCTCTTCTATCGCGCAAAAGAACTGGAGGCTTGCGTCGGAATTCATTTGCGCAATCGAGCGAACGTACCAGTCGTCGCCGATTTGTAGCATCACCGGGTGTTTCGAAAACACCGCCGGTCCTAATTCCTTCGCGCTCAGTCCTAACAAAGCCGCATACTGCTCTGCTGCCGGGCCCCCATCAATCTCGAATACCGTGCGCGTCTGAGGATCTGCCTTCGTGATCACCATCTCGGTTTCCGAAGGCTCAAAATGCTTCAGTTGAAATACCTCACACGCAAGCGAGGTATGTAATAGGGCGATCGCCGCAGCACCCGTTCCATACAACTCATCCGCGTACACCACCGTTTTTTCGAATTGGAGATTATCGCCTGCAGAGCCTCCGACCAACGCAATACCCTTTAGCGCGTCGTGGACTGAAGCGACGAAGCGTTCTTCCTGCCTAGCCAAGCCGTCAATCAACAAAAGTCCGACGGTGTTCGTCGAGGATACTGGTGCAAAAGCCCTACTCGACAAAGCACCCATCATTTCTCGAACCGTTTGAGCCAACGCCGCAGAATCTGTCGCCGCAAGATTGTCGATAAACCGGATCTCCGCCCGGAAAAGTTCTTCCGGCAAGGCGACGCCAACGAGTCCATTTGTCTGATAGCGCGCGGCGATCTCGCCGGCGCTCGTCGCACCGATGAGCGGGCAAGCGAAATGCTCCTGCAAGGCCGCAGAGAGCACTGCGGGGTCGTACGTCGACGAACAAAAAAAGAGGACGGCAGCAGGACGAGGCATGGCCAATTGCTCCGCGAGCAGCTTTGCCGCGGTTGCTGCATCCGACTCTAAGACGGCACCTCGCTTGATCATACCCCTGCCATGCTACCCCCGGCTCGTCCGGACCTAAAAACCACTATATTAATCAGAGACAGCATCTTAGATGACGCCCATCCGCCAGACTTCTCACTTTCTCAAAAACTCCCCTTTTCCCGAGCGGACACCGCCATTTCGTCTCCTATTGGGACGTTTGTCGGGAGGAATAAATCCGCATTAAGGCTTTTCAGTTTTGGTCTCGGCGGCCGATGACCCAGAGGCCTCAGCAACTAACTGCATTGCCGAGACTCACAGACAGCTCACATAGCTAACCGTGCCAGGGCGGGCTCTGTCCAGCGAATGTTGAACGACATCACCAGTAAGCTCCGTCTGCTTCGAGGGCAACCCGAGAATCCCCACGGGACACAGACGGAATTTGCTTCTACAGTCGACTACCCATAGAGTTTCAATAGCAGCGCAGCTCGTTCCTTGATTCCCCTTCTCGGTATGTTGAGCACCCTCCTGGGCTTCGTTCGCTCCCCACTCGAACGAAGCGACAGGGGAAGCTTCTTACGTTTTTTAACTCCTTTCCCCATGCACTCTTTCCGCATCCGAGGTGGCAGCATGGCGCATGCAAAACTTCGCCCGAATGTTCGGCCGATCCCGGAGCTTTGGGACGTGATTGAGCAACTCGAAGCCGATGGAAGTTACTCGAAAGGCTTTGCAACCTTGCTTAGGCAGACGTTCGTTAGGTTCATCTATTGGCTCTTACCTCACCTACAACTAGAGCTGCTCGGTTCCTCACAGGAGTCAGTCAGGATCGGATGGAGCGAGCCGTCGGATTCTGAACACTCTCCCGACGAAGTGCTGACCGAAGCGTTGACCGAGCACATTGGCGAGTGGTTGCCGAAATTTTGTTCGGAACGATTCGAAAAGCAGCAACTTGCGACCTTTCGCTCCGAATTCAGTGCGATTCGAACGCTCTGCAAGCTCCTACGGGAACATGGACTGACAAGCTTCGATCCCGATCGTCTCCAATCACCCGAAGCGGTTGCACCCAAGAGCAAGTCGATTCCTCTTGCAGATGCCTTTATTCGCAGAACCTATGCTACTCGGTCGATGCAGAACCAGCGACGGTATCTCTTGTCGCAGTTCTTCGAGTTTGTTCGAACATCGACAGGTACTTCGGCTAGTCTCTCAGATGAACAAGCGGCGACGGTGCTTGTCCTTCGCGCAAAGGTCAAAGGTCATTCTCTCGCAACACTTCACGCCAAACTGCTCGACACCGTCACCGGACAGATGTTGCTGAATGCCGCGCAACTAGTTGACGCCTTCGCTGCAGAGCAAAAAGCGCGTAGCGGAGGTCGCCAACTTTTCTCTGCAATCCGCG
>JAGRAW010000313.1 GCA_020434415.1 Bdellovibrionales bacterium | reverse complement strand
AATTGGTCCGGAAAGCTTGGACTGATACCGCTGCACCGCGACCGGTGCGCAGACACATTGAGCGCGAGAGCCTTTTGGCTGGCTGCCACGCTTTCCGCAAGGACAAGGATTCATCGCTGCAATCAGAATGAAGTTTGCCGGGAAACTAACCCGTAGCTTTGCCCGACTGATTGAGACTCGGCCGGTCTCCAAGGGCTCGCGGAGTGATTCGAGAGAATCTCGTCGCATTTCGGCAAACTCATCAAGAAACAAAACGCCGCAGTGAGCCAATGACACCTCGCCGGGCAGCGGGTTACTTCCACCACCGATCAGCCCTGCCGTGCTCAGAGTATGATGAGGCGCACGAAAAGGTCGGTACCCGTGCGCGCTATCCTCATTGTAGAGCTGCTGGTGCTTACCGGCGGAGTAGATTTTCTGAACTTCGAGCAGTTCTGCGTTCGTCAGTGGGGGAAGAATCGAGTTCACCCGTTGGGCGAGCATGCTCTTACCTGCTCCGGGAGGTCCAACCATCAGCAGATTGTGTCCGCCGGCAGCAGCAACCTCGAGAGCGCGCTTCGCTGCGTGCTGCCCGACGACATCACGAAATGTTATCTCCCCGGCTCGCGGTCCTCGACGGGGCGCCAGCGGGGGGAGAGGTCGAGGCGGCATCCGCTTTTGCAGATACGAAACGGCTTCCAACAACGACGTCATGCCGATGACTGAGATACCTTCAACCGTGGCAGCAAACGAGGCGTTCTCGTACGGCAGCAGCAGTTCGCCGCCGCCGGTTCGTCGCAGTTCAATCGCAGAGGCAAGGTCTCCGGGCACGGGTTTGAGCCTGCCGTCGAGCGCGAGTTCCCCAAGGATTAGCTTTCCGCGTAGGGAGTGGGGATCCAGTTGCCCATCGGCTGCAAGCACACTCAGTGCGATAGCCAGATCGAATCGCGCGCCAAATTTCGGGAGCGAGGCGGGAGCAAGGCTCACGATCACTTCATGATCAGGAAAAGAGAGTCCGCTGTTTTGGATCGCACAGCGCACTCGATCCTTCGCCTCGCGGACCACCCCATCCGGAAGTCCGACAATTGCAAAACGCTTTAAAGCGCTGATCACCTGTGCTTCGACTTCGACCCGCACGGCATCGATACCGATCAATGCCGTGCTACTTGCATACGCAGCCATGCAACCTCTCTCGCGCGATGGAAATCTTCTGAACGGCCAATCCGTAGTGCTGCGACCGGCCGGCTAGACCTTACTTATCGCCGATTGAGGTTGAAGGTTTCCGCACCACAGAACCGAGACAATTGCTGCTCGGCATGCTCCTTGCCCTACCTCTCCCACAGCACCGGGAACCACCTGAACTTGTTGAGGTTTCGCGCGCGCCAGGGGCAATTTCTGCCGAAGCGCTAGGCAAATTAGGAGCTGACGAGTGCCGGGACCAGAGAGGGAGCCCCGCTGCAGCGCCCCCGAAGGAAGGAACAAGTATGAACGCACAACCATTGCTCACCGCAGTCGACCACGCCTGGCAGTCTGTCGCGTTAGAAGAACGCCTCGAACTCATCTCACGAGCTCAGGCTACAGGAGTGATGGCTTGTGTCGCGGCAGTGGTGTTTATGGGATGCGTCGGCTACGGCTTCGACCAAATCTGGATACTGTTCGGCGGCTTTGCTAGCTGCATCTTCTTCTTCCCCCTGTTTAGCGCCTATACCTGGCGTCGCGGCAAGCCAAGCCTGATTCTGGCCTACCTCGCAGTCAAGGCCATGGCTCGACGCTACGCCTACAGCTTCAACGTCTACGATCTCGACATAATTCTAATTTACAGAGGTCGCTGCAAAGAGGTCTATCGCACCAAAGAAGAAGAGGAATGGGCAAAGCAAAATGCCCCCGACAACGATGTTCGGCCGACTGAGCCACGCGACATCTGGATTTGCCTGATGCGTGGCGGCGTCGTCATCCTCCGCGAGAAGCTCGGCGGTGCCAAGCTCGAGTTTCTGAGCCACATCACCAATGAAACCGTGATGCGAGATCCGGAAGCGGAGCGGAAGGCACCGGAGGGCGCAGTCATCATCGAAGGCGTCGGGCAGTCCAAGACCCGCTCGCTGATGGTGTGGAGCCGCTACCGCGCCGCGCACTACGTCTTCGTCAGACAGGTGCAAGCGCTGATCGAAGAGCGAGTTCAGTTCGCAGAGACCCAAGAGCGACTGCGACAGAAGGCAGTGTAAAAGCTCGCGCGCGACCAGCCGGACGGTGGCTGCGGGATGTCTCTCAGAGAATCCTCCATCGATTTCTGCAGAAAGTGACCAATTCGGAGGCATTGAAGCAGTACGCTAGGCTCTAGACTCCAGAATTCAAGGTTGCAGATCCGCAGAAAGACAATATAAACTATAGCATATTTATCTCCCGCTAGCCGGCCGATTTTGTTAGCACTATACCTTCGTCGGTTTTTATTGATCCGGAGCAATCGACCCTCAACGCGCTCATCTGCTCGCGCTTCATCCATGTAAGGCTCATAGACCCATGAGGCAGCATTCCTTGGCCCCTCTACATCGTTTGGCCCCTCTAGATTCTTTGGGCCCTCTAGCTCCCGTGGTACCGGCACATCTTTCGGCCCCCCCGTTCACCTCTCAGCGCAAGTCGTTCGCTCGATCCCGCTTACTCATCGCCAGGGTCGGACTGATTTTAGCTCTGCTCCTGCTCGCTCTCGTGCCCGCTCGTGCGAACGCGGACCAAAAGTTGGCGACTCTCGAAGCCGCGACACTTCAGTTCAGTTTATTCGAGAAATCGGCACAATCGTTCGAGCTTCGTATCCGCCCGAAAGGCGGGCTCTCTTCCCTTGATCGGGATCTGACGGCAAATGTCTTCGCCGTGGAGAATCCCTCCCGCCTGGTGGTCGACATTCCGAAATTTCCCGCTCGAAGTGCGCAGAATGTTGCAGTCGAACACGCCGGTGTTTCTGCTCTGCGATTGGGAGTACACAGCGACAAGACTCGAATCGTGATCGACCTACCCGGAGCACCTGTTCCGACCTATAGTGTTCGTTCTGATGCCTCGCTTGAATCAGTCATTGTCGACTTCGCTCTCTCTGCTCCCTCGACAACCGTAACCGGCAGGAGACCGGTTCCATCCCCTGCCCCCAGCGGTGAGGATGCGGCAGTTGCGTCCACACTCCCCGCAACGGACGAGGCGGCGCCTGCAGTTGCTCCGCGTAGGGTCGATGCCGCATCGACCACGCCAACTGACGACGTGATGGCGCAACTCGATGCCGTGCTGAAAGAACCGACCGAACCCGAGCTCGAAGCGGTGAGAGCGGAACCTACCCCCACGCCCGAACCGACGTCGTTCGTGCTTCGTGGTGGTGAGACAGACATTGGCAGCAAGACAGAGGCCACGGAAGCACCGGCGAATGACCTTGCGGCAAAAGGAAACGTCCCCACCAGTGCCGGGTCCGGCCAAGCCTCGACGGTGAAAGGCGTTTACTATCAAACAAGCAAGAACAGTCGCATCAGTTCCGTGATGATCGATGTTGAAGGGCTGAATCAGTATTCTCTCGCTGAGCGAGATACGGGAGTCTACGAGCTGCTACTGACGAATGCACGATTGGCGGGCGATCATGTGGCCCTGCCGCAGTTTCCCCCGGACACCTTCAAGGGCTTCGAGGTGATTGTCGCCTCGCAGGCGGGAGAGAATGTCGTGGTCAAGATTTTCGTCGAGAGCGATGTAAAGCTTTCGCCGTTTATCGCACAGAACAAACTCTGGCTTCGCGTGAACTAGCAGTGCGCTGACACTTGTCCAGCGCACCTGCACGCTCACCATTGAGCCCGCACAGTCTCCTAGCGAAGCAAGTTGGTAGCCCTGCTTCGCCGCTTACTCAATCGTCCCCGCTGCTTTCGCTTCAAGATATGCCACGGCTGTAGCAGTGTCGGCGCTCCTGAGTCCGACAGGAATTTGTCGGAAGAAATGCTCCGCTGCCTCCAGATCCCCCAAGGCGATTGCGGCGGCACCTGCCTGCTCCAAGGTATCAAGACCTATCGAAACCGGCACGTTGGTTGCGACCGCGGGATCGAGCACCGCCTGAAACTCTTCGAGCGCAGCTTCGAAGTTTCGACCGAGAAAGTGGGCCATACCGAGCAAATACCGCGCTCGGGGTTCTACCTTGGCCCGATCTGCCGCGCGCTCGGCGCTCTTGATCGCTGCTTGTGCTGAAACGCGAATCGTCGCAACCGCGCGAGGATCCCGCTGCGCGGTCGCCTGACGCTCGCGCTTGACCACGTGAAGCCCTAACTGCAGATGCCCCTCCGACCAGGTCGGACAGGCTCGCAAGAGCTCCCGAAGATACTCGACGTCATACTCGACACTACTGAGTGGTGAACTCGGCACTACTTTCCGCCGCAGACGAAACACCAGCCACCGGAGACTACTTGAAAGGACTCTCCTTTTGGCCATCGTCCTTCATTCCCCGGTCGCAGGATCGAGCAACGATATCCCCGGCAGGTTTCGGTCGAAGCCCCGATTGTCCATGCCATAGCCGACAAACCATTCATCACCCTCGTATTCGAAGGCGGTCCAACTCGGCATGAAGCTGTTACTTGCGCACTTTCTCCGTACGACCACGGCAGAGCGCACTTCCACCGCGCCGAGTTCCTCGAACACACTCTGCAACTTCGCCAAGGTCGCGCCCGTATCGCAAATGTCGTCGACGATTAGAATAGCTCGACCGGCAGCTGCAACATTGGCCACTGAAATTTTAACACCATGAGCAGCCTGTTGGTTGGTCTCTATGGTGTAGCTCGATGCTCGGCAACAGGCCGGCTCCATACTGACTCGGAGTGCCCGCAGCAAGTCAGCAAAAAAGAAAAGGGCGCCGTTCAAGACGCAGACCGCGAGCACCTGGTGTCCGCTTCGCTCAGCAGCATCACGCGCCCAAGGTTCGATTTCGACCGCCAGTTCACGAATGCGTCGCGCAATTTGCTCTTCGCTGTATAACTCGCGGTAGGCGCTTTCCATACTCTCTACCGGCCTTCGCCCTCGAGACCGAGCAGCCCGGCTGCCTCTTGCATACCAGCGATCACGTTGGCGATGTGTTGCTCGAGCTCGGTGTCCAGCTCGGCAGCGCCTTCCTTAATATCCTCCCGATTGACCCCCTTGGCGAACGCCTTGTCTTTCATCTTCTTCTTCACCGAAGACGGAGTAATCGTGAGCACCGAGCGGTCCGGCCGT
>JAGRAW010000312.1 GCA_020434415.1 Bdellovibrionales bacterium | reverse complement strand
CCGCTCACACTGACGTTTCGGAGTTCGCTCGGTTGGTCGATTGTCAAAGCAACGTCTCTTGCGGTCACGTCGCCGGCATTCTTCACTCGTATGGCGACATCAAGTGTCCTATCCACATACTCTTGCCGTGGCGCATCAACGGCCAAGGCGAGTTCAGGCTCGAGTACCTCGATCGAGGCTTCCTCGCTGCTGACGGTCAACTGCGGCGTTTGCGCAGACGCTCGAACGGTGTAGGAGCCGGCTTGCTGCGGCTGAAGTTGCACGCGGCGCTCCACCGACCGTCCCGGTGCGATGCTTCCTAAAGTCAGTTGGTCGCTGCCCTGTTCCGCCTGCAGTCCCTGAGGGAGCTGCAGTTGCACCGTCGCATTCTCCGTCTGCGCCGTTCCTTGATTGGTGACGTTCAGCGAATAGACGATAGGCTCGCAACTGTAGAACCGACTCGCCGGATTTCCATCGGCATCGAGTACCCGACTGGCGAGAGAAAGCTCCGGCTTGACGACCTCGACTTGAGAGCATACTGCGGGCGTGTAGTCGACACCGACACAGCTTGCCGCCGCTCCCTCCTGCCGGACCGTCCCCTGAACCCTAATCACACGAGCTTCGCCCGGATTCAGTATCGGGAAGGTCCAACGCAGGCGAGCTTGCCGGGCGCTTGCGTCGGACTGTGGTTCCTTCATCCGCCCGCGTTGGTAGTGAGCCTCCCGGTTGGATTGCTGCCCTACTCGCTCGTTCCGGGAGTGCTGTGTCGGTTGGGATTGTTGCCCGTCCTGCGACTGCCCCGTACGCTCGGATTCTCCAGTTTGTGCAGGTTTCCCCGTACGCTCACCTTGCCCAATTCGCTCGGGCTGAGGCTCCGCTCGCGTAACCTGAAAACCGGCGGGTGCGGTCTCATTGACGATAACCTCGCGTACCGGAAAGGCGGCATTGTTTCGCACAAGGATCTCGTAGCTGAACTGCTCCCCAGCCCGAACCTGCTGCGGCGCATTACGAACTACCGTCACTGGTGCCTCCTGCGCCACACACCTTGACGAAGGCGCAAGCGCCACAAAAGCAAGCAACGAGACAGCCATGATACATGGGCTCACGGGCTCTCGCTTCTGCCGGATTTTAAATAGGCTACAAACTAATGAACTCATCGGCTTCTCCTCGTTGTGGATCACACGGCACGACCATACCAGGAGCGCGATGAACCGGAGGTATGAACTGGCTCAGTCGACGGCCTGCGGCTATCCCGGAAATGCGCCGGACTGCGGATGCGGGATCAGAGTCGAAGACTGTAGTAGACGAATCGGAAGTTGCTTCGGGCGAGGTCGAGGAGTGCGAGACGGTGTTCGTAACGGACGTTTACGGTCGCTTGGCTTGAAAAAACCCAAGCAACTCATGCACTCCCTCGACGATCAAATCCGGTTGTGTCCGTTCCAGGACGGCTCGACGTATTCCGCCGCTTAACACCGCGACGCTGTAGCCGACTCCAGCCGCCCTCGCGCTTATTATATCCGCGGGAATGTCGCCGACAATCATCGCGTCCGCCGGGGACACTCCGACTCTTTCGCAGACGTGCCGAATTTGCGGAACCTTGTCTTGCCAGTCCTGATGCTCCCCGCAACGACCGGCTAAGCAATGAAAGTGAGCTGAAAGCCCGGTGTATTCCAGTGAATCGAGCAGCACGGCTTCGGTGCCGATTCGCGCGGTAGCAAGTGCCATCGGAACACCAGCGGTGCGAAGAAAAGAACAAAACTCGGCCGCACCTTCCAGCAGTGCGCACTGTGGATAGCCCGCCCAATCGAAATGCTGCCAAAAGAGCTCGATGAATCCTGGAGCGTTTGTATGAGAAACGAATCGAAAGAAGTCGAAATCCGCGAAACACTCCTCGAGCAGCGAACGCTCCACGGCGGGATGTTCGAGGTGACGAACGATCCGCAGAGCCTGCTCGAAAAGGAAGTCACGGGGGAACTCGACGAGGGTGCCGTCGAAGTCCAAAATCACGAGTTTCGGCTCGAACTGCATCGAACGCATCTCCAAATATCCAAATCTATCGACCCAACCCCACGCCCGCTAAGCATGTTTCATAGTGCTGAAACGAGTTTTCAGCACCGTGATAGGGAGCAAAAGCTACAAATGGTGCTATTTGCGCCTCGACGGCCATAACATAAGAGGAGGTAGCCTACGTGAATTCGCTGACTATTCCTAGACGTTCCCGTTATGTGGCCACAGCTGCCTTGGCTGCGGTGTGCGTTCTGCTTGATGCATCCCACGCGCTGGCGCAGAGCGATCCGTTCTTGGCGGTGGAGGATGAAGGGGACGCGGAAGCGAGGACCAGAGAACTCGACGAGGCACAGACTTTCACCGGCTCTATCGAACGATTGATGAAAATGGCAGGTGAAGACACGACGGACCCCGGTCACTGGTCGGAATTCGAGAACGTCAAGGGCACTCCGGTCGAAGAACGCTACCATACGAGCTACGAGTGGCGGATGAGGAAGGAACTTGCGGAACCGTTGCCCGAGCGAAGACACTTTGGAAGCTCTTTGGAAGATATAGAGAAAGAGCTTGATGTGTTACGACCGACGGAGAAACGCCGACAGCGCGAACACATGATGGAGCACTATTAGAGGCCGTGGAAGGATCGGTCGTGCGTCAGACTCCCATCGAGCTGGCCCCGGTTCAGTTTTTGCTGATCTAAATCAACCACACTATCGTGACAGTTCTTACGCTTCGCTGACTGAGGTATACTATCGCCTTTTGAACATGCTACTTCCCGGCAACACGCTCAAAGCGGTTCAACTGATTGGAATGTGCAATGGCGAACGGAAGACAGGTCCTTTCAGACGATGCCCCGCAGAGGATGCGAGCCCTTGAACAGCGCTGCGCCGAGCTTGAAGGCGCGCTGGAAACAACGTGCCGGGCACTCGAAGAGAAAGAGCATGCTCTGCAACTTGTCATCACTTCTCTTCCAAAGCTGGTATCCTTTCTCGATACCGAAGATATCGGCGGCTCTGATCTCAAACAGATTCTCGGGGACGAGACGTATCTACTGGTCCACGAGGCCGCGCAAAGACAGTTGACTGCCCTCCGGGAAAGCGAAGCACGCCTTCGGCGCGCTCTGCTATACGCCCCCTTCCCGGTAATGCTCTTCTCTGAAGAGGGTGATATCCGCTTGATCAGTAAGGTCTGGTTAGAGCTTACGGGTTATGACGAGGGCACCCTCCCGACCGTCCGCGACTGGCTCACTACCGCCTACGAGGGTGACACGGAAGAGATGATCTCCCGGCTCGGCCGCTTGATTGACGAGGAACCGAAGTTTCGCACCGGTGAAGTAGTCATGCGCTGCAAAGACGGCTCTCGCCGTCACTGGACATGCGGCATTTCAGCGCTGGGACGACTCCCGGACGGCAAACGGCTGTATGTCTGCATGGCCAACGACATCAGCGCGTTTCGGCGAGCCGAAGCGGATCTGCGAGAAGCCGACCAACGCAAAGATCAGTTTCTTGCCATGCTTGCTCACGAACTGCGAAATCCCCTCGCCAGCATCATGAGCGGTCTGGAACTACTACGGCACTCCGATCGACACGACCCTGAAGAGATACGGTCGTTGATGTATTCCGAGGCCGCGCACTTGCGCAGGATTTTGGATGATCTGCTCGATGTGTCGCGAATTACCGGAGGCAAGATCAAGCTCCAGCTCGAACGCCTTTCACTCGACGAAGTGCTTCGGGGCGCGCTTCGTGCGCTTGATGATCTGTTGCGGACAGCACAGCATCGAGTCACCGTAGAAGTTCCCGACAACATCGAGGTGATTGGCGACTGCACCCGTCTGTTGCAGGTGTTCGTCAACCTTCTCAGTAATTCGGCGAAGTACACTGACCCGGGAGGAACGATACGCATCACCGGAAGTGTCGAGGGACGTCAGATCGTCATCGGTATCCATGACAATGGCATCGGGTTAAGTCCGGAAAATTTGAGGCACATTTTCGAGCCGTTCAATCAGGTTGACACCGGCCTTGCGCGAACAAGGGGAGGGGTTGGACTCGGCCTGACCCTGGTGCGAGAACTGGTGCAGCTGCACGACGGCACAGTCGATGTGCGCAGTGACGGGCTCGGCGCCGGAAGCTCCTTTTTGGTAACCCTGCCGCTAGCCGACCCCAGTGTCACAGACCGATCCTCGCCGGAGAAGCGACGCAGCGCCTCCAAGTCGGACAAAAAGGAAACTTCGATCCTACTGGTCGAAGACAACGACGCAGTCGCGCGAATGACCGCCGCGGTTTTGCGAGATCGCGGATACGCGGTCGAAATAGCTCCGGATGCAGCTAGCGCCATCGCTTTCGTCCGCCTACGCCGGCCCGCAGTGATTCTTTCCGACATCGGCCTTCCTGATATGAACGGCTACGAGCTGGCGCAAGCCCTGCGCGCAAACCAAGGGCTAAGCGACACCACCCTGATCTCGATTTCCGGGTACGGTCGCCCGGAAGATCATCGACAGTCCTCTGATGCCGGTTACCGCCGACACCTGGTGAAACCGCTCGACTACGATGCGTTGGATGCGCTCTTGGTAGAGCTTGCAGCCGAACGAAGCCTGCCTCGATAGTCCGCGGCCTTCTTCAACCACTCCGATATTTCACAGGGGTAGGCCGCATAGGACTCCCGTGCTAAGGGTGTCTTCTCATGTCGATCATCAAGCAAGTTGCTAAAAATTCTCTTATCTACGGTCTCGGCGACCTGCTGACGAAGCTCGTCGGCTTTTTGCTGATTCCTCTTTACACGCACTACCTCACCACTGCCGAATACGGAGTGCTGGAGCTCCTTGACCTGACGTCGTACATCGTCGGCTTCCTCCTCGCGATGGGCATTGCCCAGGCGGTGATGCGCTTTTACTTCGAGTATGAATCGGAGGAAGAGAGGAACCGCGTCGTCAGTGTCGCACTCCTTACGGTGTGGCTTGCCTCTGCCGGCGGGCTTGTCGTGTTGCAGGTCTGCGCCCCCTGGTTTTCCGAAGCGGTGTTTCAGAGTGCGGACTACGGCCCCCACTTTCGCATCTTATTCGCCACGCTGGCGGTGACTATCAGCAATGAAATTCCGCTTCAGTACCTCCGCATTCGCCAACTGGCCGTCCGCTTCATTTCTATCTCCCTGTGCCGCGTTTCCCTGAGCTTGAGCCTCAATATCTTGTTCATCGTCTTCTACGGCCTGGGGGTGCAAGGCATTCTGCTA
>JAGRAW010000311.1 GCA_020434415.1 Bdellovibrionales bacterium | reverse complement strand
CGGCTTCCTGCGCTGTCATGAGCGAGGGAGCGATTCGCGGCGGGTCGGTTGGCAGCCAATCGGGCATGCCTGCCGAGAACATGGATGGAACGCGCGGAGCATTCATCCGAGCGAGCCTCCGTGTCGCTTGTCAGTTGCCGACGATTCCCACTCATCCCTGTCGGGAGCACCTGCTTCAAGCCAGGCTTCGAGTGTCGTTCGCGGCCAGCGCACCGCCCGGCCCAAGCGGATGGGCTTGGGGAGTTTTCCACTGCTTTGCAGGCGAAAGACATGGGCGCGGCTGATGCCAAGCAACTCCGCCACTTCTTCGGCGGTGAGTGCGAGTCGAGTCGCGTTGTCGTTGTCTGCTGGCATCGGGCTGTCCGTCGTTCGCATCGGTGCGAACAGTGAGAGGAAAAAAACTACGTGGCGGCACTTCCAGGCCGAACGGGGAATCCACCAACGAGTCGCATCTGGCGGATGGGAGAGTCGGCTTCGGGGCGCACAAACATCGAGGCACGAAGCCTCTCGGGAAGGAATGCCTTGCCGTCTCGCAGTCGGATGTCGGAGAAGCGAAACACCGCGGCCGAGAGCGATACACCGAAGCGCTTGGTGAGTGCCGGCAGGAAGCGCTTCTTCCAGAGCCACTCGGATTCGGTGGTGTTCATCATGAGCTCAGTGATGCACGGTGCTCGGTCGAGTTTGAGCTCGTCTGCGATGCGAAAGAGCTCGCGCACGAGAAGTGGAACGGGCATCAAGAAAGCCGCGGCAAATCGGTCAGCCTGCTTCTCGTAGCGATCTCCGCTGGCACCTGGTGCCGAGCCAGTCTCCTGGAAGACCTTTCGTACCTTCGAGTGAAGGGTCATGTGCGCAAGCTCATGGGCACACGTGAAGCGGTAGCGGCCTTCGTGCTGCAAGACCCTCTCGTCGATGAGGATCTCGCGCTCCTTGATGTAGCACGCTCCGAGCACATTGGGGCCAAGATGCGAGAGGTCAGAGACGCCGAACTCGTAGCCGAGGGGATGCTCGATCCACAGGTCAACGGGCACCGGCAGCGGAGTCTCGCGAATGCCGAGCTCGTTCTTGCACTTCTGGAGCAGCTCCATAGCGCGCTGCTCGATGCGTCGAACGGCAATACTCGGCTGCAGGAATGGCCCGTCGCGACCAAGCATCACTGCTTTCCCCCTTCGCCGCACATCTTCTTGGCCTGCTTGATGAGACGGTCCCACTGCTCGGGCTTCAGGTCTTTGGCAGTGCGAAGGAACTCCGGGACCTTCGCCGCGGTCGTGGCATCTTGACTGGCGATCTCACCGACCACTGTCTCCGGCTTCTTCCAGCCGGAGCGAAGCTCGGCCTCCTCGATGCCGTAGACCCTGGCGATCTTCACCAGCAGCTCCTCGGACGGAGCCCGTCGGCCCTTCTCGATGTCGGTGAGGTGGGCCGGAGCGATGCCGAGCTTGGCCGCGGTCTCCCGGAGGCCCTTGCCACTCTCCACCCGATGGGCGCGGAGCACCGCTCCGAGCTTGTCGTTCCCGAACTGGAGGTCTTTCTTGGTCAAGGAGGGTCTCTGGGAGTGTTCGCACTGATGCTAACAGCGTTCCGACGGCGGTCAAGCCCGGACTGTGGAGAACGCGCGGAAGGTACCGAGGGCAGGGGCACCGCTCAGAATGTGCTTGTACGCCTCGCGTTAGGGTGGCAAGTCGAGGTCAGTGCCATCAATCGACCGAGTACGTCGAGGAAGACACTGCTCCTATGGGCACAACCGCCCGGCAAACCCGGTCTTACCAACCGGGCTAAGGGGACGGAGCTTACCGCCCGTCATGGTTGTGGCTCTTCGAGCCGGATGCGATGAGAGTCGCTTGTCCGGTTCAACGGAGGCTCATCAGAGTAATCCCCTCTGCAGGACGCAGAGAGAGTAATCCTGATGTTCTATTCGATGCGCGGGCGCGCACGGAACGTGGGCGACGCTGACAGACCTCGGCATTTGCTGAGGCCGGTGTGGTTGAAGGTGGTGAGGAGAAGTGATTCTCCAAATCCCCCAACGGGGTTCGGTGGAGGCGACTCCATCGTTCAACGTGAGCTGGCGTCGGGAGCTTCTGCTTGGCGACAAGCGGAACCGGAGCTGACTGCTTCGGCGACCTGAGCGAAACCTCAGGCGGTGAATAGCTCAACGATGAGAGGCCCGAACACATAGGGCTTGCCAGTGAGTTCGAGTAGAGACGGTGCCGAACTGTGAAAGACCAAAGCCGATGGGTAAGGGGGAGCTTCTTGGTTCTGCCCCCTGAAATCACTCCGATGAGTGCAAACTGTGGCTGGGCGGGAGTCCAGTACACACGGCCTTGGTCCCTCTGGGTAACACCGGATAGCGACGTGACTACTCGAATGACGACGACACCTAAAGCGGGAAGCACTGTGGTTGCCGGATTGGTATCCGGTGCCTGGCGTGGTCAGCCAGGTGTTTCAAATGCCGCAGTGTGGGAGTGTGCTGCAAGTAGAAGTTGGCGCGGTCACGTGCCAGGCGGATGTGCGGCAAGGCAGTCGCAGTCCGTTTGCGCGTTTGGGCTGGTAACCCAAGCGAGTGGAAGCAACGACGAAAGTGGCGAGGGGCATTCAACCCCATAGGACAAGTGTTCCGGCCAAAACTGCTCGCATGGCGAGTAGCGGCTGGGCCTGGGAAGCGCTTTGACGGCTGGTGAGAGTTCCATCTGGCGATGGAGTTGTCATTAGCGGTGGATTGGCCGAGCGGTGTGCAGTGCATGACGCACTGCACCAGTTTCTCTGGTTGCGCAAGCGCAACACGTAGGAATTGGAGCACGCGATCTGTGGAATCAGGTCGCGTGCGACGTCTGTGCGCTTGCGAGACCACGGAGGTTTGTCGCCATGGTTGCGGCAACCGTGCTCGCAGCGTGCTGCGTTCGCTCGTGTAGGCGATGGTTGAGCACTTAAGAGCTCCCGCTGTGGGTGACAGCAGTTCGATGCTGCTGTGCGCCCACACTTGAACGGCGGTCGAGCTCTCGGTGCTCCCTGAGCCTGAGTACTGCGGAGCAGTATGTGTGCGGCCAATCGCGCCTGTAAGGATTTCGGCTTTCGCGGGTTGAGCCATCAATCAACCCGCACCCCAGGCGGTGAGAGAAGAACGGGAGAGAAGGAGCATGAACATCAACGTCGTCACGTCACGAGAAGCGCTTGTTCAGGTCATTGCGACGAATCTACTCACCGCCGGGTATCGGTACTACGTGATGGGCCGCATTCCGGAAGGGAAAGACCCGAGGTCAGTGGATGCGAAGCTAAAGGCGAAGTACGACCTTGGGCTTTCGCGTTGGCAGCGTGCGCGTCGCAAGAGAAACGGGCATGCGAACGTGCGGTATCTCAGGCATGGACGCCTCTTCGTGATGCTTGCCACGGAAGGCAGGCATCGCTGGTTCGAGGACGAGCGCGAGCAGATCCGCGACGCTCGTCGAGTGCCGCTCAAGGTCGCCGGGTACTCGATCAGCCTTCGCGGCAAGCCGACGACTCACGGGAGGAACCAGCATCATGTGCACGTGGAGCTTCGTCGATCGACATACCGAGACCTGAAGGCGTACTTCCTGGACCTGGCGACGCATCGGTCAGAAGAGAACCTGATGCGAGAGCTCTGGAATCTGCCGTTCGAGCCGTACGCCCCGGTGCGGCGTCAGCTCCTGAACATCGTCCGGGCCGTGAACCGCGAGCGCAAGACAGCAGGGTTCTCCCGGATTCCGTTCGATGCGCTCCGGTTCAAGCGACGCGTTCTGAAACCGTTCGGGGAGCAATCGGCGGCATGAGGCGCGGCAGCAATTGACAGCAACTGGTAGATGCCCTTCAATGCTGGGCATGCCAGAGAGACCAGCAGGGAAGAGCCGAGGGAAGGCGGGAGGTCGACGCAGAAGCGATCGGCCGGAGGTCGTGCTGACGATCGACGAACTGGCTGTGTACCTGAAGCTGGCCAAGTCCACTGCATACAAGCTGGCTCAGGAAGGGAAGATCCCCGGCCAGAAGGTGGGGCGTCACTGGCGGTTCCACAAGGATGCCGTAGACGCGTGGCTGATCGCTGGCAAACAAGAGGGCAGCGGCAGACCAGGAAGTGGAGCAAGTGCACGATGACCTCAGCGGAGCGCGAACTCGAACAGGCTCTCATCGACAGGCTCGTCGGCCTCAAGTACGAGTACCGCGCTGACATTCGCGACCGGGACGCTTTGAATGCCAACTTCCGCGAGAAGTTCGACGCCCTAAACCGCGTCAAGCTCACCGACGGCGAGTTCGGCCGCTTGCTCGACGAAATTGTCGTCGCTGATGTCTTCGAGGCTGCTGTTCGACTGCGCGAGCGAAGCAGCTTCGTCCGCGATGACGGCACCCCGCTGAACTATTCGCTCGTCAACATCAAGGATTGGTGCAAGAACACATTCGAGGTCGTCAGCCAGCTCCGCATTAACACGGCGAACAGCCATCACCGCTACGACGTGATTCTCCTCATTAACGGCATCCCCGCTGTCCAGATCGAGCTCAAGACACTCGGCATCAGCCCGCGCAAGGCGATGCAGCAGATTGTCGATTACAAGTCCGACCCGGGCAATGGTTACACCAACACACTGCTCTGCTTCGTCCAGCTCTTCGTGGTCAGCAACCGCGACCGTACGTACTACTTCACCAACAACAACAAGAAGCACTTCGCATTCAACGCCGACGAGCGGTTTCTGCCCGTCTATGAGTTCGCGGACTCAAAGAACCAGAAGATCAGCCACCTGGACGACTTTGCCGAGTCGTTCCTCGCCAAGTGCACGCTCGGCCGCATGATCAGCCGCTACACGGTTCTTGTCACCGGCGAGAAGCAGCTGCTCATGATGCGCCCGTACCAGATCTACGCCGTCCAGCAGATCATCGATTGCATCAAGGACAACACTGGCAACGGCTACATTTGGCACACCACCGGCAGCGGCAAGACCCTCACCAGCTTCAAGGCCTCCACGCTCCTCAAGACCAACAATGACATCCACAAGTGCCTGTTTGTAGTCGATCGCAAAGACCTCGACCGCCAAACCCGTGACGAGTTCAACAGATTTCAACCTGGATGCGTGGAAGAGAACACGAACACAGCCGCGCTCGTTCGCCGCTTGCTCAGCGATAACTACACCGACAAGGTCATCGTCACGACGATCCAGAAGCTCGGCTTGGCCCTTGACGAGCAGAGTAGGCGCAACAAGCAACGTACGGAACGCGGCGAGGACACCTACTCCAATCTGCTTG
>JAGRAW010000310.1 GCA_020434415.1 Bdellovibrionales bacterium | reverse complement strand
GGCGTGACGATTCGTCGGATCAAGGGCAAAAGGGTCGTGCTCGGGATTGAGGCGCCTGATGGTGTCCGAATCATTCGAGCGGAGATTGAGCCCCGTGAACCTCAACCTGCGGAAAGCTAAGCGGTCACGCTGTGGAGGGCTCGCTTCGGGTTCGCCCGTAAGTGAGGGTTCAGGCTGAACCGGCCGATGCGCATTCGTATAGCGCGTCGGCCCCTTCTTTTTCTTTTCCTTCCGAATGGTTGGCTCGGTAGGTTCTACTGTAGGTGTTCTTGCACTTCCTCAATTTTCTCGCACGTTCTTCCGAGGCTAGCGGATTGTAGCTACTCTCCGCGTACGCGGCCGCGTGATCCCTCTCATAACCTCCTTGGCAATCTGCGGCTATACAGTTCCTTTATTCCCTTACAATCGATATCAGGAGCAGTGTATGTTCTCTCGACGGAGCTTGATGCCTTCTACTTTAAGTGCGCTGGCAGTCGGTGCGAGTGCGATGTATTACCTTGACCCGCAACTGGGGAAAAAACGGCGGAGATTATTCTCCGAGCAAATGTCGTGGTACCTGCGCTCGGGAACGGAGGAGTTGAGTGCCGCTCGCGACGAAGTGCGGAACCGTTTCGAAGGAACAATCACTGAGCTCAAGGCACGAGGCTCGGAACAGGAGGCAGATGAGTGGTCCTCCATACTACGAGTGGCTGCAGGGGGCTTGGGCGCCTACACGATGCTGCGATTGGCGTCCGGTCTGAGCCTCAACGCCCTGACTTTCTTCGCGGCTGGTACGTCACTTCTGATCCCGTCGATGGTGGAACCGACTTCCCGTCGCCGACCTGCTGACGAGCGAACGCCGGAACGGCAACAGATGCGAAGCGAAGAGCAGGTGGATTCTCTGGAGCGGTCTTCCTACCGAAGTACCGAGGTCGAGTCTGGAACCAAAGCGGTGGAAGGCGAATCAGGGCAGTCTCAGGCGGCAGAGTCGCCCGCCGTGTAGAGGCTTAGCCCCCTGAGATGTCGCATGGTCGCTAGATACAGCGACCGGTATCGTTCGAGCGGAATCAGCTCGATGACGAGCGCCTTGGCGAACACGATACCCAACCAGGAGAACCGCGATGTTTTACCACGACGGAGGAAAGCTTCAGTACACCGTACGAGTCGAGAAACCTAGCCCACTCTTTGCACGCGCGCTGCAACAGGCAATCGGGGGAATTCAGGGGGAGATACGAGTCTGTCTCCAGTATTTGTTCCAGGCCTGGGGCGCTCGCGGGCCAAAGAAGTATCGCGATCTGTTGCTCGAGACTGGAACCGAGGAGATGGCACATATCGAGATGTTGGCGACTGCAGTGGCCCTGAACTTGGAGGGGGCTCCGCTCGAGCAGGAGAAAGCGGCGAAGGATCCCATTGTTCATGCCGCGCTCGGGGGAATGAACCTTCAGCACGTCATCGGAACATGCATGGCCGCGATGCCGGTAGACTCGGAAGGAGTGCCATTCAACTGCAGTCACATCTACGCATCGGGGAATGCGGCAGCCGATATGTTGGCTAACGTGACGGCAGAGTCTACAGGCCGCATGCTCGCGTGCCAACTCTATCGGATGACAGACGATCCCGGCATGAAGGACATGTTGAGTTATCTCATCGCCCGCGACACCATGCATCAAAACCAATGGTTGGCAGCTTGGGAGGAACTCGGCGGTCGGGCCGCACATCCGATACCAACCAACTTTCCGCAAGATATGGAGAACGCCGAATTCAATTACAGCTTTCTGTCTTTCGGTGCGAACGGCTTTGAAGCACCTCGCGGGGCGTGGTCTGAAGGAACGAGTTTCGACGGCAAGGGAACGTTTCACGTCGAACGCATGGTGCCGCGGGGGGACGTACCTGCGCTGGGTAACGCTGCTCCCGACTCCGCAGCTCAGTACGAGCAGGCTCACGCGGTGAAGAGTGGAATGACGCGCGTGAAAGAAACAATCAAGACGTTAGGCAGTTGACTGGACGAAGTGCGGGGGGGTGATGAGTTCAGTCCGACTACTCAAAGCCTCGCCGTCCTTCCAATTGATTCACGCTGTTGACCGCCTGCGTGCTGATCGAGCTGGTGTGCTCGCTGATGGCGTCGCTCTACGGGATGCATATTCGTAATCAATCGGGCAGAGCGATTCCATGTTATGTAGCTCCAGCTCCACTGCAGAAGCACGAGTACACGGTTTTGAAACTGTACGATTTGCAATAAGTGAACGAATAGCCACAGCAACCAGGCGAAGAAGCCGAAGCTCGTGTAGTTCCCTACCTGGGCAGCGGCGACGCCTCTGCCGACCGTTGCCATAGTACCGCGATTGGCATATCGAAAGGGCGCAGCCTTGGTCTGCCCCTTGCACCGATTGCGGATCAAGCGGGCAACGTGACGCCCCTGCTGCTGAGCGACGGGCGCCAATCCGGGTAACGGCGAGCCGCGCTCGTCTCTACAATGAGCCATATCGCCAATCGCAAAAATGTCAGGATAGCCCGGAAGACTCAGATCCGGCAGGACGGGCAATCGTCCCGCGGGATCGACGTCGAGCGTCAGTGCGGCTGCAATCTTCCTACCGAGCGGAGTCGCTTCCACACCCGCTGCCCAGAGGACCGTTTCTGCGTGGATAAAGAACCGGCCGTCCGGGGTCGCGACATCAACTCCGGTAGCATCCACATGCAATACTTTACAGCCGACACCGACTTGGACGCCTAGGTTGCGCAGGGTGCGACTTGTCTGCTCCGACGTGCGGGGACTGTAGCTCGGCAGCAAGCGCTCACCGGCGTCGAGCAGGATTATTCTCGCATCCCGCGGTCGGATCACGCGAAAGTCTCGCCGCAGCGTATAACGACAAATCTCCGCTAGCGCTCCCGCAAGTTCGGTGCCGGTCGGGCCTCCACCTATAATGACGAAGGTAAGGAGGTGCTCTCTTCTCAGGGGGTCCGACTCCCGTTCCGCTGTCTCGAATGCGACGTAGATACGACGCCGAATATCAATCGCATCTTCGAGAGTCTTCAAGCCCGGCGCTGCCGTCGCCCATTCACTCCGTCCGAAGTAGCTATGGGTGGCGCCTGCCGCGAGCACCAGTGTGTCGAACGGGAGCTCATCGTCGTCCAGAACTAGCCGGTGCCGCCGGGGATCGACGCCGCCAACTTCGCCGAGCAGTACCGTGCAGTTCCTTTGGCGCCTCAAAACGCTTCGCAGGGGAGCCGCAATGTTTGCCGGCGAGAGGCTGCCGGTCGCGACCTGGTAGAGCAGAGGCTGAAAAAGATGGAAATTGCGGCGATCGATCAGGGTGATGTGGATGGGAGCACGATGAAGCGCCCGAGTCACTTCCAGACCGCCGAATCCTCCTCCCACGACGACAACACGATGGGGCTGTATGGCTCGTTGCATCACGGCAGTATCTGATCACCCTGCGCATCGAGTACATGCTGCGCCTCATGTCCGAGGGGATGGTATCGAACGGTGAGACCTAGGCGAAAGATGCCCCAAGGGGCTCACCTGCAATTGACTTGAACATGTCGTATGCAGGCTTTCGCTGCCCATCGAATGTCAGTAGACCTAGATGGTATTCGTTTTCATCGACGTGGAACCCTTCAATAGCCGCCCGGGCCGGATCGAGGTCGAAAAGGCTGTACCAATACACGCGCTCGACCGGTGCGCGTACCGCTTGCTCCAGCATGGCCGATTGCTGCTCCCAAAGCCCCGGACATTCGCCACTCATGTTCCAAGTCGCAAAGCCTGTCTCCGTGATCCAGACTTCCTTCCCACCAGTTGCGCGCTGAGCCTTGTTCACCTTTTCCTCCCAACCGTGCCAGTCGCGATGCCAGTCCCAGTTCGGGGCGTCGCTCCACCACATCCCGGGAAACCCATGGATCGCGACCACGTCCACTGCTGCCAGCACGCCGTAGGACTGCATCAAGTGGAGCCATGCGGGGTCAACGGGAACTATACCCCCAAGCACCGTTCGAGCTTTCATCGCACGGGCTCGCTCGGCGGCCAGACGAACCATCCGTCCGAATTTCTCCCATTGCGGGTCGTATCGTTCAAAATCCCATTTCAGTCGATTGTTCGGTTCATTCCAAAGCTCGAGCGTGTCGAGCGAATCACCGTAGCGAACCAGGATCTCCTCGATGAAAGCGGCATACCAGTCCAAGTGAAGAGGAGGTCCGGCGCAGGTGCCGCCCTCAGCGATGCTCGGTGGTGTATGCCAAATAGAGAGCAGAATATCGAATTCCGACAAGGCAGCCATCTGCCAGTCATACCAGGCGGGCCCTTCACGGCGATGCCAATCTGCCCAAGAAATTCCCGTTCGTAACGCCCGTACGCCCAGGGACCGCAACTCCTTCACCACTCGCTCTACCGCGTGGTAGTCTTGAAAGTGAAACCATTGATTGATGCCGATTTCAGCCGCCATGCAGGCTCCCCGTAGTAGTGAATTCACGGCCAGTGGCAGCGCGATACATTTCAGTCTGCTGGTCTGCGAGCGCTCGACTGCCGAGCGGTCTGCACAGCCATGTTTCTGCGGCAAGACGCTTCGTCGCCGGAATCCCGACAGTGCGCAGCATCGCTTCGACGGCGGCTGCGTTAGGCGCCCACCAGTTGGTTGGGTCGCCCTCCAGCATCGCCTCGATAAAGGCCATTCTCGGCCATCCTTCCGCGCAGAGCTTGTCTCGCGTGCTCAGCGTCAGCTCTTCTCCGGGGACGCTCGACCCCGAGTCGGGCATCGTGAAGGTCTGCACTATCAACACGTCACGAACCAGTCGGCTTACCACTTCCAGTGCCAGTAGCGGGTAGCGGAGATGATACAGTACACCCATGAACAAGACGATGTCGTACTGCTGCTGCCAGTCTGCGAGATCATACACCTGCGCCTTCACCAACTTGATCGAGCGTTCCAGGCCAAGTTGTGTTGCCGCCCAAGATGCCTGCGCAAGATACCGCTCATCCCGGTCAATTCCCGTGACCTGAGCGCCGCGTGCGGCAAGTTGCAACGCGTAGAAGCCGGCGTTGCATCCGATGTCCAGCGCAGTTCGTCCTCGCAGATCATCAGCCAACACGGTCGCAAGGGGCTGCCAGTGCGAGGAGGGAAAATCGCCCAAGGGATGATCGGGTGCTGTCTGCAAGCCGTTCGGCAAGTGCACATTATGGAACCAGGGTCCAAGGCGCTCGACCTCTCGCTCGAGTGGTGTTGTGCCGCCGGTGAATGAGCGCTCCAGTGTGATGCTCACCATTGCTGTCTCTCCGCATGAAACGACGAAACGTGCAGTGCGCTCTGCG
>JAGRAW010000030.1 GCA_020434415.1 Bdellovibrionales bacterium | reverse complement strand
AGCCCTGACGGAATCAAAAGCCACCCATCCGCGTTGCTGGTATCCCCCGGAGGGACAACACTATACCAGCAGCGGGCAGAGCCCTGACGGAATCAAAAGCCACCCATCCGCTCTGCTTGTATCGTGATCTTCACCTTCCGACGTCGCGACGCTGCTCGCAAGCCCCCACCGAACAGTGCGCCAAAATGGACGTTCCTTGCTCGACCCGGAAAAGGCCCCCAGGATTCCGAATAAGGGCGCCGAATAAGGGCGATGGAGGGACTTTTCAGCAATCTCCCAGAACTAGAACTTCCCAGAACTAGAACTTCCCAGAACTAGAACTTCACAGAACTAGAACTTCACAGAGCTCGAACCTCCCAGAGGTCGAACCTCAAACAACTCGATACACCAGCTCCAGTAGATTCGAGGAAGAATCTCGGATGGGTGCGACATCCGAACGAGCCACACCGGGCACCCAAACTATGGTTTGGCCGAACTCGACTATAGGAATGCGATCCCGGACTGTCAACTTAAGACCCCGTTCTTGCAGCAGCTTTTTCACCTTTCGTTGACCTCGCGCCCATACTCGCACAGAGTCCCCAGGGTGACGCGAACGCACCCGCAAGACTCCCGCCGGAGCGACCCGCTGCAGCTCATCAAAGTCAAAATAAGCTCGCGGCTCCCCTGCCCCGGACGCTGCCGCCCGACGGGCCTCCGCTCGCCACCGTCCAACACTCTGCAGATCTACGGGAAAAAGGTTAGCTTCGACAACTCCACCGGTCCCATCCTCGAACACTCGCTGCACCGAGCCCGGAACAGACAGGGTCTGCGGAGAAAGGACACCCACCATCTCCCCTAAATTCCCCACGCCTTCGAAGGTCAATTCGCCATGGCGATCAATCCGCAGCCGATAACCGAATCCAAGCTCGATCGTTCGCTCCGCACCTAAGGGACACCCAATGTTCTGAACCGCCTTCTCCAAAGCGCGATAGCCGATGCGACCCGCCTCCGGACCGATTGCTTTTAGTGCGAAAACCCGCAGCACCCGCCAACGGAGCGCCGGCGGAACGCCCCGAACGGCCTCCACTGAAGCCGAAGCGGCAGCCGCCAGCTCTTCTGCCTGCTCCCACAGAAACGACTCGTCACGGCTGAGACGCCCGGCGGTTGTCGCCAGCGAATCCACGATGTTCGGGCTATACCCGGCGCGTAGGGCCGGCAAGACGTCGTGACGGATTCGGTTCCTCGTCCGACGCAAATCGAAATTTGATCCATCGATCACATACGGCAACCGACGTTCGCGGGCATACTGCAGAATTACCGCCCTGGACACATCCAGCAGAGGACGGACAACCCCTCGCTCGATCCCTAGCGCCGCGATGCTATGCGCATCGGTGGCCAAACGCCCGGAGAGAAGCCGCATTAAAAGTGTCTCTGCCTGATCGTCTCTGTGATGAGCGGTCGCAATCCACTGTACTCCTGCCGCACATCGCGCCTCTTCCAGAAAACGGTAGCGCTCGCTGCGAGCCCAAGCTTCCAGGTTAACCCTCGGAGGTAACGCGGGCGCCTCAGCACCAAAATAGGGCACGCCCGCCGACTCGGCCCGACGCTTCACGAATTCGGCTTCCGCGGCCGATCCCTGACGCAGCCCATGGTCGAAGTGCCCAACAGCCACCCTGATGACACCGGCCGCGTGAAACATCAGAAGGCCATCAAGCAGCACGATCGAATCAACGCCGCCCGACACCGCCGCTATAATGCCGGGAGTGGTCCCGGGCTGTCTCTGACGAAGCTCCGCCAAGGCTCGCTTCAGAGCGGCGAATAGAAGATCTTCTGCTTTGGATTTCATTTAACCGATAGAACTACTTAAACGTCACGGTTACTACCCGGCCGTCCGAACAAGGCGGCCGACGCTACGTTATTAGGGCTCAGAACCGCCTCCACAACTCCGCTCTCTGAGCACGCGCACGAAAACATGCCATAACATCACTATCTCGCCCATCGAAACGGCTGGGAATACTTCACGAAGAAGGTAGTGCACCGATGTACTTCACCAATTTTGAGGCATTTTTGGAGGATGACGTCTCCCTGCTCGTCGATAAAACGGGAACGCCTACCCGCCGTGATTTCCAGCTTGCCGTAGCGGTCCTACTGCTGGCGATGGCTCATGAGGACCAACAGTATTGTTTTGCAGAAGGTGAGGAAATTGCACTCGTGCTGAGCGAAGCGTTCGGTCTTTGCCCCGAGGACTGCGGGGGGCTCATCGACAGTGCCTCACTGCTTCATCAAAACGCACGGAAGCTCAGCTTTTTTCTGGAGACTGTGAATTACCACTTCGATGTTTCTCAGAAGCAACAAATACTGAAGATGCTATGGTTAGTCGCCGAGGCGGACGGCGTGGTACAGCAGGTCGAAGCGCAGCTCGCGACGGATGTTCGTGTCCGACTTGGGTTGACGATGGAGCAAGCGCTACGAGCACGTGAAATCGCAGAACTTGAAGCTTGGTAGCACGAGGATTAGCAACTACAAGCCCGCGCGGCACCGTCCAGAACGCTACGAAGCTCCCTTACACTAATCGGCTTACACAAGAATCCGTCAACTTCTGCCGCGTGCAAAGCAGTCTCCCTTTCCATAGTTTGCGCCGAACAGACAATCACCCGCGGCTGCGGAATCGCAGCATCTAAGGCACGGATTCTGCTTAGCGTTTCCCAGCCATCCACGTCGGGCATCTGTAGATCTAGAACGACAATATCGAAATGCGTCTCACGAAGCATGGCGAGCGCCTCCATGCCGGATGCAGCGGCCTGCGCCTCATAACCAATCTTCGCGAGCAGCCGCAGCAGCACGGCACGGTTTGTCCAGTTATCGTCAACTACCAATACTCTCCGTGGGACGGTTTCGGACAGCTCCGAGAGCGTCGACTCCTTGCCCGAGGCCGGCACTTCGGCGCTCGACGCCCGCTTGAGCGGCAACCGAACGCGAAACGTAGTGCCGCTACCTTCCGCGGTAAAAAGGGTAATCGTGCCGCCCATTAGCGTGACCAGCTCATGACAGATTGACAACCCCAGGCCGCTGCCCCCATGGGAACGAAGCGCCTCGCTATCAAGCTGAGAAAACGCCCTGAATAGACGAGTGGCAAGCGCGAGCGGAATACCCTGCCCCTGATCACTCACTAGACATTCCAGGGTGAACGGCGAAGCCGACTCGGTGATGCGAACAGTGATCGTAACGTCGCCGTTTACAGGAGAGAACGTCACCGCATTGTGCAGCAAGTTGACGAACACCTGCGCAAGACGGTGCGCATCCAGCATATAGCGATCAGCTTGATCAAAGCTCGCAATCTCACGAATCGCTATTCCTCTCGCCGCTGCCTCCGGCCGGACGATCCCGACCGCAGCTGCAAGCACATCTCGAATAGCGACAGGATCGCTTCGCAGCTCCATTCGGGCTGCCCGAATTCGAGACAAGTCAAGTAGATCGTCAATCTGGCGCCTCAGTGTAGCCGCGCAAAGATTTGCTGATGCAACGGAAGGATTGGCGGCAAGTTCTTCACTTTCGAGACAGATCAGTTCAAGATTAGCGAGCACTCCGTTTAAAGGGGTGCGAAGTTCATGAACGACTTGAGCCAAAAAAAGCTCCATGGCTTCAAGACGCCTCTCAGCACTCACGCGACGGCTTGATTCATCCTCGAGACGAGCCTGAAGCTCAGCCGCATCGCTTAACGCCTGAAGATGAAGTCGCGCCTTTTCATCTTGTCCTGAACTTGCCATGACGAGCTTCCACAGACGCTGCCGAAGCTAGCGTCGCGTTGTTCGAAATAAGAGTCGAAGAAGCCTACCACGTCAGGGGAAAAAGCTAAATTGCACAAATGATTGGCCGCGCCGGCAGCGAAGCCCCGGGCAAACTGAAAAAAGCCGATGCCAAACGCAACCAGTCCGACAGCCGAGAGATCGGCTGTCGGAACGAGCAACCGCGGACCTGGAGCAACGCATCGGCGACGGCCGGCACCCGCGTAGAGCGACGTCGATACAGTTGGACCTCGAAGTAGCGACCTTTGTGACGCGGAACCGGCCTGACAGCTGCGCTCCACTACCAGAATCCACAAAGCGCGGCACCAGAAGAATCCCGTAACAAGATTGGCACCCAAATAGCCTACCATTGCGAAGACGGGCATATCCGTCATCTTTGGTGATACACGACAAAAGAGTCGTTTATCTTCAAAACGTTCCATGCTAAGAACTACTCGAACTCGACGCCGGGCGTCGGTCGGTTTAGACAATCAAGAGTAGAAAAGTACGGAGAGTTACCGTGAGCACCTCGCGTGAACGAAGCTGCGGATTTCGCATAGCGAAATGGTTTAGCCTGGCCTTTCTTTGTCAGCTCGCTCTCGGCGGGGCAGCGGATGTGCGGGCGGATGATCTGAACAACGAGCGACTGCCTAAGTCGGAGCGCGAGCAAGGCGAGGCTGCCTATCTGGCAAACTGTGCCGCGTGCCATCAGCCGAATGGGGCCGGTCTGGCCGGCGCCTTCCCTCCCCTCGCCAAGTCGGATTTTCTTCAGCCTCCGTTCAAGACGGTCATTGAAACGGTGATTCACGGGAAGAGCGGCCCGCTGACCGTAAACGGCGTTACCTATAACAGCGTCATGCCGCCAATGAACCACCTCTCCGATGACGACGTCGTCGCGATAGTGAACTACGTGCTCAACTCTTGGGGTAACCCCGGAGGCAAAGTGACGCTCGATATGGTCAGAAGCGTTCGCGGTGCCAATACCGATCGGGCTGCTGGAGAACGGCACCCCGGTACCCCGGAAGCGGAGATGAAGTACAAGGGAGCGCCGAGCACCGTCACCGGCGAGGGCGCAACTGTAGCCCTTTCTCCCGACGCTCCGGCACTCACGAAAGAGGAATTCGCGCATGCGAAGCAGATATTTTTCGAACGTTGTGCCGGCTGTCACGGAGTGCTGAGAAAAGGTGCGACTGGAAAACCGCTCACCCCGGATATCACACTGGCCAAAGGAACGGAGTATCTGAAGGCGCTCATCAACTACGGCTCACCGGCCGGGATGCCGAACTGGGGCACATCCGGAGAGCTTAGCGCGAAAGACATCGATATGATGGCTCGCTACTTACAGCATGAGCCTCCGTCTCCGCCTGAGTTCGGTATGCCCGAGATGAAGGCGACGTGGAGAGTGCACGTGCCGATCGAAAAGCGTCCGACGAAGCCCCAGCACAAACTCAATATCGAAAACTTCGTGGCAGTGACTTTGCGTGATGCGGGAAAGGTTGCACTTATCGACGGAGACACTAAAAAGATCGTCACGATACTCGATACCGGCTACGCGGTGCATATCTCCCGCGCGTCGCACTCCGGGCGCTATCTATATACGATTGGCCGGGATGCAAAGATAGTCCTCGTCGACATGTGGATGTCTCCTCCAAGTGCCGTCGCCGAGATTAAGATTGGACTTGAAGCTCGTTCCGTAGAAACGTCGAAATACAAAGGCTACGAGGACAAGTACGCAATCGCCGGAGCATACTGGCCTCCGCAGTACGTGATCATGGACGGTCCGACGCTCGAGCCGCTGAAGATTGTTTCGACTAGAGGCATGACCGTCGATACGCAAGAGTTCCATCCGGAACCGCGAGTCGCCGCTATCGTCGCGTCCCATCAACACCCCGAGTTTATCGTCAACGTCAAAGAGACTGGACAGGTTCTACTTGTCAATTATTCGGACATTGACAATCTCAATGTGACAACGATCAATGCAGCACGTTTTCTGCATGACGGTGGATGGGATTCGACAAAACGCTACTTCCTGACGGCGGCAAATAACTCGGACAAGATCGCGGTGATTGATTCGAAAGAGCGGAAGCTGGCTGCCCTGGTCGACGTGGAGAAGATCCCGCATCCCGGCAGAGGTGCGAACTTTGTCCATCCGAAGTTCGGCCCGGTCTGGGCGACCAGTGCCTTGGGAAACGCAAACGTAACGCTGATCGGAACGGACCCTGAGGATCATCCGGAACATGCATGGAAAGCGGTCCAGACGCTTCAGGGTCAAGGCGGCGGTTCGCTCTTTGTGAAAACTCATCCGGAATCCAAGAACCTTTGGGTAGACACTACGCTCAACCCGGAGGCGAAGATGAGTCAGTCCGCGGCTGTCTTCGATATCGAAAACATCGAAAAGGGCTTCGAGGTCATTCCGGTGGCTGAATGGGCCGAGTTGGGTGAAGGGCCGAAACGGGTCGTTCAACCGGAATACAGCAAGGACGGAACGGAAGTCTGGTTCTCCGTATGGAGCGGCAAGGACCAGGAGTCAGCGATTGTCATCGTGGACGACAAAACCCGAAAGCTGAAAACGGTCATCAAAGGTCCCGAGATCGTTACGCCAACCGGCAAGTTCAACATACATAATACCGTCCATGATGTTTACTGAGCGATAGTCCCAAGTCGTCGACTCCTACCGAGGCTGTCTGTCCATTCGGGCAGGCTGCCTCGGCGCTTGTCCTCTGGAAGCGGTGGGGCTGTTTAGTGCTCCGATCGCAACGAGACAAACAAAAAGATGCCGTCGACGACACTCAATAACCATATCCGCAATGAAACGGCCGTGCTGACGAAAAACGGGTATCTTCAGAGATGCGAGTACTTCACCGCAGGCCGCTGATTCAAGGGAACACCATGAATTTCTCCTTACCCAACCGCCGTTCTTCACTCTCCGCAGGCCTGCTCCTTGCTTTGTGCCTTCTGTTGAAAGCCGATTTCGCTGTTGCCGAGGCGACCACTGCTGCCGCGGAGCCATCTGAAACGTCAGACCACTCGGAGCTCAACAATCTCCTGACTCAAAGTAAAGCCCATGCAAGCGCTAGGTATCGCTTCGAGTACGTCGACCAAGACGGAATTCAGAGGGCAGCCAAGGCATCCACCTTACGTACGCGCCTTGGGCTTACGACCGGGACCGCCTACGAGTTAAGCGGAAAGCTGGAATTTGAGGATGTCTCCGTCATCGGTAACGACACCTACAACAGCACCGTCAACGGCGAAACCGAATATGCTGTCGTGGCGGATCCGGAGGATACCGCAGTCAATGAAGCGTTCGGAGCATATGGCGGTGTGCCCGACACCGCCATTCGTGCCGGAAGGGAGGCGCTCCAGATCGATAACCTCCGGTTCATCGGTGACGTAGGGTGGCGACAGAACAACCAGACGTTCGACGGAGCGAACATCTCGAATGACACGATTCCCGATACTCGCGTGTGGTACGGGTATGTAGGCCGCGTGAATCGTATCTTCGGCGATGATTCGGATGTCGGCGATTTCGATACCAATCTTCACCTGCTCAATGTCCGCTACAGCGGCTTCAAGCCACTGACGCTCATCGCCTACAGCTATCTCTTTGATGTCGATGATGACGATACCTTATCGACTGCCAACTTCGGCTTGCACGCCGAAGGGCGTAGCGTTGTCACGGATGATGTCGCGATGTTGTACGACTTGGAATACGCCACGCAACGAGACTACGAGAACAACCCCCAGGACTTCTCGACTTACTACCTGCGCGGCGAGTTTGGCGCCGCCATAAGCGCGGTGACCTTCCGCGCCGGGTACGAAAATCTAGGAAGTGACAACGGAGAGGTGGGCTTCAGCACACCCTTCGCGACGCTCCATAAGTGGAACGGTTGGGCGGACAAGTTCCTCGTGACCCCGGCTGCCGGCCTCCAGGATGCCTATGGAGGAGTTCGTTACGGACTGAAAGATGTGAGTGACCATGTTCAGAAAGTAACTGTCGATGCGGTCTATCACTACTTCGCAGCCGATCGGGGAGATCAAAAGTTCGGCGATGAGCTGGACTTCGAGGCGACCATCGATTTTCTTCGTTACGTCCAGTGCGGCGTGAAATATGCGCACTACGATAGTGCCGGCTTTGCTACCGACACCGAGAAACTAATCTTCACGATCCAAGCGACACTCACACAATGACGGACTTCCGAACTCGAAAACCTAGCACTCCGACCGGCCGCCTCCTGAGAATCGGTGTGCTCACCGCAGTCGTTTTCGTTGCACCATTTCCGGCGAACGCAGACGAGCGTGATGCGCTCGGCGAGGAGTGCTTCGAAGCGCTACACGACGACCGGCAGGTAGACGAAACGACGTGGGCGACCTGCCTCGAGAAGTTTCGCGCATTGCGTAAGCCGACCATCGTGATTACCCCCTCTCGTCGTGCTCAGGACAGTAAGCTTGTCCCCGCCGCCGTCGCGGTGGTGACAAGAGCAGAGCTTGCCAAACGACCATCCGAAAGCCTTGCCGACGCAATGAGCAAGATACCGGGTGTCGAGATCACCGATGCCGGGCAAGCCGGACTGAAACGCGTCCGCGTCCGAGGAGAGGAGTCGCGGCGAGTTGCTATCCTGATTGACGGACAACCTTTCAGCGACGAGCGCGAGGTAGGGACTCCCCTGCTGCTGGCTCCCGAGATGGTTGACCACATCGAGGTCGTCCGGGGCACAGGTTCCGTCCTTCACGGGTCTCGTGCAATAGGCGGGGTGGTCAACTTCATCACCAAGAAAGGGGGCTACCACCCTGTGCAAGGCACCGTGAGCAGCCAACTCGATTCGGCAACTGAAGGATATAGACAGTTCGGTTCCGTCTATGGAGGCGCAGATGGATGGGGCTATCGAGCTGCCGGCTCGTTCGCGGAGAGCGATAACCGTGATACCCCGGACGGAGAAGTTGAAGATACGGCATACGAAGACAAGAGCGTCCTTCTTTTTCTCAGTAAGAAATTTGGCCCGTCGACTATCGCCGCGTCTTTCGACAACTACCAGAGCAGTTCGGATGTCTTCGTCGAGCCGGAAGTACGAACCACTCCCCCATTTCTCGATTTCTCCATCGATGCGCCGCAGCGCGACAGAAGAAAAGGTTCGATTTCTTATGAGTGGGAGCCTGAGGCAAGTGACCTGAAGCGCTTCTCCGCCGACATCTACCACCAGGAAAGCGAGCGGGAGTTCAACACCTTCTCGACGCTGGCGATCGAAACCCCGGCGGGTGTCACGAGAAACCAGAGTGACGTGTTTAACGATTCCGAACTGCTCACTACCGGCGGAAGTGCTCAAGGCGAAGTAGAGCTTGGCGCCAACCTTTTGATAGTCGGTATCGACGGCAAAGGCGATCGCCTGGATCAAGCACGCCGCAGGGAGCTGAACACCAACGGGCTCCAGGTGCCATCGGAAATCGTCTTCGATGAGGCTGAACAGAGTAGCCTGGAACTCTTTGCTCAAGACGAGTACAGCTTCGCAGGAGATTGGGCATTGACCTTCGGTGCCCGAGGATACTTCGTCCGCAGCGAGCTTGAAGAGACCACCCGAGCCGGCTTAGCTCCGGCGTCGAACGATGACCGCCATGTGGTCAGCTCGGCAGCGCTGCGGTATAGCGGTTTCGAGAACATGACGATTTGGGGTGGTTGGTCACAAGGGTTTGTTCACCCGACCCTGATCAACCTTGCTACCGGAGCTTTTGCCGGGCCCGATTTTGTAAGTCCCAACCCGGATCTCGACCCGGAAACTTCGAACAGCGTCGAACTCGGCTGGCGCCTTGAGACAGCTCTCCTTAGCTCGGACGTCTCGTTCTTCTATACAGCGGGCGAAGATTTCATCGAGGACACTCTGTGCAGTGAGGACAGTCCCTCGTGCTTGGACCCGGCAGTGGGCCGGAGGGACCGTGTGTACGATAACATTGACGAGGTCCGAAGCTTCGGTGGGGAGTTCTCCGCAACGTTTCAGCCGGATGACTTCATCTCACCGTACGCGAGTTTTTCCTGGATTCGACGGAAGTTTGAAACGGAGCAACTCAGCTCATACGATACCGGCATCCCGACGTTCAGCGGACGAATCGGTGTATACGGTGAGCAGCGCCTCGCCGGGAACGTTCTCGGTTGGGCCGATATGTATCTGAGAACGGCGAGCGAAGCCGACGAAAGGGATCGAGAAGGTCGGTTGGAGAAGAACCCCGGCTGGGGAACATTGAATCTTTCGGTAGGGGCTGACCTCGGACTTCAAGACCGCATCCGCATCGCCTTTGATTTCCTTAATGTCGGGGATAAATTGTACACTCCGGCTTCCGAGAACATTCCCGCGCGGGGCCTGAGCGCAATTGCGAAGATCACTGCGGAATTCTAGGGCTCTAACGCGAGGAGCGTTAGCGATGGGGGATCGTACCCGGAACAAACACGAGCAAAGTAAACCCTTCTTAGCGGGTGCAAAAAACGCTTTCCCGAAATCTGCCTGGCGGTTCCACACTTAAAAAGTTGCTGACTCATTGCTTTTGGTCAAGCATACGACTTGAATGATCGCGAATAACCGTCAGTCGGCCGCGGAATCGATGTTAAGCACCCCCACAAAGCATGCGCTACGCGCCTTGATGGCGCTTGCCTCCACAAGTTCCCGAGAGTTTGTCTCCGTGGGCGATTTAGCGAAGCAAACCCGGACGCCGCCGGCATACCTAGCGAAAATACTGCGCACGCTCTCTCAGCAAAAGATGCTTGCCAGCAAGAAGGGCGTCGGCGGCGGAGTCTCTCTTAACCGAACCTCGATAACTTTTCTTGAAGTATGCGAAGCTCTCAAGGATCCGATCGTCAAGGACAATTGCATGCTCTCGAACAAACGTTGCTCGAAGGATCGACCCTGCCCGTTCCACACGAAATGGAGCACCCAACGGCGGGCTCAACTCGAGCTGCTTTCAAGCATGAAGATCGAAAGGAAAGAAGTATAGCAATCTGCTAGGGTCGCACTGCTTCGATAAAGAGCGCTGCCATGTGTCCGGGCAGAAGGTCCGTTCGCGGAAGAATCCGGAATCGACCGGCGCCGAACATTTCGGCGAAATGCAGCTTCGGCTGATACTCGACCGCCAGTCCGAAGGTGGTGATGTTCAACTGTCTCGCTTCCCGCACGGCCTGGGCGACATCACGTATGCCGTATCGACCTTCGTATTGGTCGTAGTCAGTAGGTTTACCATCGCTCACGACGACCAGAAACTTCTTCTTTGCCCGCACTTCTTTCAATGTTTTCGTAGCATGGCGGATGGCAGGGCCCATGCGGGTGTACCCGAACGATTCGAGCCCTGAGCAAGCCCGGGTAGCTTGAGACCAGGAATCGGAGAACGACTTCAAGACTGTGTAGCGGCAGTCATTTCGGGTACGACTGCTGAAATGCGCAACCGCAATTTCTTCATCGAACAGCCCATCGAAGGCAGAAGCGAGAATCACGAGAGCCTCGATCTCGACATCGAGCACCCTGCGGCCCTCAACCCAACTGTCTGTCGAGAGACTGGTGTCGAGTAGCAATAAGAGAGCAATATCCTTGATCACTTTTCGCGGCGACAGATAGAGCCGTTCGGGAGGGGTAGTACCGGCCGCAAGGTCCGCATGGCGTTCGACCATCGCGTCAATATCGATTTCCGGCCCATCGGTTTGGCGGTTTCGAATCGTTCGGGTTGTCAGCAGTCGCAACAATTCTGAGCGGATGTCATCGATCTGAGGTCTCGTTCTACGGACAATGTCAGATATTCGTGATGCAGCGTCGCTTCGAGGGGGTGCGGTTGCCGAGTTCTCGTACACACGACACCAATTCCTCCGATACTCGCGACGACGAAAATCCCACTCGTCGTAGTAAAAGCTCCGGCCCGGTTCCGCAGGAGTTTGTTCGACTATCAGCGCGGCCGGATCGTCCGTAATGTCGGCTCTGAGAAGACCCGGCGTGTCCTCAAAAGTCCGAATGGTATACCCCAGCTTCAGGTCCTCTAACGCCTCCGCATCTGCATCCAGATTGTCCGCCGTCTCGGGTTCATTACTCTCGCCCTGAAAGTCCTCGATTGACTCTGTCGCTTCGAAAGAATGGAAAACCGGCGTGTCCGGCTTCTTGAGGGTGGAGGCATCTTGGCGGCGTATGGAATGCGAGAGCTCGACAACCTGCTTTTGATCCGGCGAGCCTTTCCCTTCAGGAATTCTATCGGAAACGATCTCTTCCGGCACAGAGCGAGCAAGCACCGGCCAAATCACGAGCGGCTCCGGTCTAGGTTTCCTTCGTCGCACCAGCGCGTTTGCCAACGTTGTCGCTTCAACAAAGCGCTTCCCGAGCTCTCCCCGCCCGGGTCGATCAAGTAGGCGCTGCAAAAGCTCTTCCGTTCTCGTATCAGGGAGCGCCAGAGCATCATCCCTTTCGGCTCCTAATCTCTGCTGAACCGCGGCCTCGATGCAGTCTTCGACAGTCCGTATCTCTTCGAGCCTGCGCCTGGTCTCCAGTAGTGGTCGTGAGACATTCTGCCGCAGCGCAATGCTTCCGGGAAAGCGCAGGCCGAGACCTTCCACCAGCAGGTGTTCGCTAAGAAGAGCAAAGATGAGCTGATCGAGTAAACCGGCAGTGGGCACGGGCAGGTAAAGCGCCTGTTGTTCTGCTTCGACCAGGTGAAGAAGCCTAAGTAGAAGCACGCTCCGGTTCAGCGCTCGATCAGCAAAAAGAACGAGCTCGTCGGGAAACGAGTAGTACGAGGCCGGCAGCTCGTCATAGAGGTTTCCACCCCGGATCTCACAGGAGGTTCCGGTCAAGAGCGCGGCAAGTGACGTAAGCCATGCGCTCTCGTCCTTCAGCGCAAGCCTCGCGGCATGGACCTCGTCCCGGGCCAGACGCACTTCGGTGCGGTGCTTGCGACGATCAAGCCACGCGCGAAAGATTGACTCGCCGATATCCATTCTCGAATCCGGGAGATGGGGAGTACCCTACTGAGGTATTCCGTTGATTACCCGCTAACCTCCAACCGAAACGACAGGTAGCGGCGAATGGTTAACGGAGTCCATCGACGCCGCACGGGGCATCTCAGAAAATCAGGGCAACAAGATCATTGATACTACGTTCCACATCCAAATCGTCCGTGAGCGGCTGGGCGATTGCCGCCTGACAGGCATACCGGGGATCGAGACCGGCTTTCATTAACACGCCGGCATGGATTAACAGTCTGGTCGATACCGTCTCCGCCAAACCAAGTTCCTCCAGTTGCCGTAAGCGCGCGCCGATATCCGTCAGCCTTTCGGCAACTTTAAGCGAAACGCCGGACTCCGCGGAAATAATTTCCGCTTCGACTTCCGGCGACGGATAGTTGAACCCAAGGCCGACGAAGCGCTGCCGCGTCGAAGGCTTCAGCTCTTTGACCCGACGCTGGTAGCCGGGATTGAAACTGACGACCAGCATAAACTGCTCGTCTGCTACCAGATGCTCGCCCGTTTTGTCGATATACAGAGCACGCCGGTGATCGGTCAGCGGGTGAATGACCACGACGACATCCTCCCGGGCTTCAGCCACCTCGTCGAGGTAAATGATCGCACTCTCCCGCACCGCACTCGTCAGCGGGCCGTCCTGCCAGAGCGTGTCTCCGCCGCTGACGACAAAGCGTCCCAGGAGGTCTGTTGCTGAAGTATCATCATGGCACGAAACGGTAATGAGCGGACGATTGAGTTGCGCTGCCATATACTGCACGAAGCGTGTTTTGCCGCAGCCCGTCGGTCCTTTCAGCATCACGCTCAAACCGGCACGGTAGGCCTCCCGAAAGATCGCGCATTCATTGCGGATCTCCCGATAGTATGGCATGGGATGTGCCCCAACTTCTTTACGCACCGATGAAATCTGTTCCATACACATCTTCAACCCGTTCCTGCTTCGGTAGCCCGTAGCGGATAAAGTCCCAAATAAAAGCGGCAATCCCTGATGTAAACAGCAACGCAGCCAGGATCACGCCGTAGAAATGAACCTCTACCTCCTCCTGGACCGCGAGAAAATCCATTCCGACCTTTCGCTCCAGGTACACCTGTGTGACCCCGGCTACGGCAAAGGCAGCCGTCATGGCTACCATCCCGATATTCGAACTCCAGAATGCGAACGCCGCTGTCGGACTTTCATAGACTTTACGGCCGGTGAGCTTGGGCATCGCGTATGAGATAATGCCGAAAACTATCATCGCGTACGCGCCCCAGAAGGCAAGATGCCCGTGCATCGCCGTCACCAAGGTCCCGTGGGTATAGCGATTGACCATCGGCAACGTATGGGCAAACCCGAGAAAGCCGGCACCGATAAAAGACATTATCGCGCAGCCGACAGTCCAAAGAAGGGCGTTCTGGTTGGGGTGCCGTCGCCCGCCCTTTTTTGCAAGCACGACCGCATAAACCGCCATACCTAGGAAGGCCAGCGGTTCAAGAGCGCTAAATAAGCCGCCAATCCAGAGCCAGTAGGATGGCGTGCCGATGAAATAGTAGTGGTGTCCGGTACCGAGAATTCCCGACATGAACGTCAGACCTACGATCACATAGAGCCACTTCTCGACGACCTCACGATCCATCCCCGTAAGCTTCAAGAGAAGGAATGCGAGAAGACCGCCCAGTATCAGTTCCCAGACCCCCTCTACCCAGAGATGGACTACCCACCAGCGCCAGTACGAGTCGGCAGTCTGGTGATCGGTCGGAATCATTCCGGGAAGGTAAAGCAGTGCTGCCGAAACAAGACCGGCGTACAGCACTACGGCCGTGGTCGTGCGCTTCTTACCGTACCAGATTGTCATGCCGATGTTGTAGACGAACAGCAGCACGTCTATCACGACCAGGTAATCCAACGGACGCGGGATTTCGAGAAACTTTCTGCCTTCCCACCAGTGAAAGTGAAATCCAACGATGGCGGTGACACCAACCAACACGTACGCCAACCACTGCACGAAAGCGAGCTTCTCGGAATAGATTTCGCTTTGTGTTTCTTCCGGAATCAGAAAATACGCCGACCCCATGAAACCGGACAGCAACCACATGACCAACAGATTCGTATGCGTTGCCCGGGCGACATGAAACGGAATGATGTCGTGCAACACGTCATACCCCGAGTGCGCAAACGCCATTATGAAGCCGTAGACTATCTGCAGGCTGAGCAGTAACAGCGAAGTGGCAAAAAAGAGATACGCGATGCGCTGAGTTCGGTAATTCATGGTCCCTACTTGGCCTCCTGCTGGTCTATTGATGGATCGGAAGTCGGACTCTTCAGCAGAGTCAGATAAGCTGCCAGCTCGATAACGTCAGCTTCGGAAAGCGGCAGCTTCGGCATGGTCGTTTCCGGTTTGACCGCTTTGGGGTCCGTGATCCAGGCAATGAGTTCGGCTTTCGTCATCTTGCTCCCGATGTTGTCGAGCGCCGGTCCGACCATGCCGCCTTGACCGTTCATGGAATGACACGCGACACACATTTGATTGAAAACTTTGGGCTGTGCCATTGTCTCCGCAATGCCCCCCTGCCCCGCCGCGGGAACGGCAACGGGCAGCAACTGCGGCTTGGGAGGAAATCCTTGGAGATCCATCTCCCCCACCCACTTAAAAAACGCCACAAAAGCATCCATCTCCTCTTCAGTAAGATCGTATGCCTGCATCTTGCGCCTGCCCGGATACATCGACTCGGGATCGGTGAGCATCGCCTTGATGAACGCCGGCCCCCGACGTTCGTAGACTTTGGTAAGCTCCGGAGCATAGTAGCCGCCTTCTCCGAGTAGGGTGTGGCAGCCCATGCAGTTATTGACATCCCACAAATGCTTGCCCTTGATTACCTCCGGCGAAAGATTGTGCGCATTCGTCAATTGCGGCATTTGCCGGAAAGTGTCTACCGTAAGTCCGAGAAACACGAAGCTGCATAGCGCCGTACCGATTAGGAAGAAAGCTTTCGCTTGCGACCGTGAGAACATGGGACTTCTCCTTGGATCTTTGCATTGGCGATCCGCGTGCGACTGTGCGGGCTCACAAAACCCACGAAGCAATGCGGATCCACGAAACTACGCGACAGCCATGACGCTTTTCTCGGCATTACGGCTTTTTTCGGCATTACGGTTTTTCGGCGGCACTTACGTCGACAGAATCGAGGCAAAATGCGCGATGATGCTCATGGGCACCGAAGCTCCTTAGCGGTCAACCGACAACCGACGATGCTAGATATGACGGAAGAAAGCAAAAAGGACAAGATACTCCGATTTCTGAGATCCGTCCTCTCCATTGGCAGTGAAAGTCAAGGCTTTATTGCGCGCATCGGTGAGCACGCGACCCTGGAGCGCTACGCAAAAGGAGAATATATTTTTTTCGAGGGCGATCGAATCGACCGCGGGTACTATGTCTTCGAGGGGCGCGTAAGCCTCCGCAAGTCTTCGTCCAACGGCAAGGACCTGATTGTCGCTCTATTACCTACGGGAGAACCGTTCGGAACTCTGGCCGCCTTGGACGGCAGGCCGTTTCCCTTGAGCGCCCAGGCGCAAAGCGACTGCCTAATTCTCGAGTTTCCGGTCGGGGAATTTAGAGCGCTTATGGCTGAGAATCCGAGGGTCGGGAATCAACTGATGGGAGCAATAGGCGCCCGTCTTCGGAACTCTCACGAGCTATCTCGAGCGCTGGCTCACGACAAGGTAGAAGTACGAGTGGCGGCCACTCTCCTCTCCTTGCGACCTAGCTGCGCCCCGGTAGATCCGGATGAGCTACTTCTTTCTCGCCAGGAGCTGGCGGACGCCGCGGGAATAACCATCGAGACCGCCACAAGAGTCATGAAGCGCCTCGAACTTGAGGGGGCAGTCGACCTCACGGGTACCGGACGGGTTCGACTCCTGCGTATCGAGCGGATAAAGGCAATCGTCGAAGAATCACAATAGCAGGCGCAAGAGCGAATAGAACCCATCAGGAAATCACTGAGTGAATGACAGATTTTTTTCGCCGCATCCTGCCGTCTTCCATTTCGTAAAGTGCATCGAACACGTCAAGCGCTCGGTGGTCGTGAGTAACGACAATTACACCCGCGCCCTGTTCGTGGGCAACCGTTGCCAGAAGTTCCATCACTTGACGGCTTCGGCGACTATCGAGGGCGGCGGTGGGTTCGTCGGCCAAAATCACACTCGGCTTGTTCGCCAAAGCCCGCGCTACGGCCACACGCTGCTGCTGCCCACCGGAGAGCATCGACGGCAGATTATCGGCCCGCTCGGCGACTCCTAGGTAGTCCATCAACTCGAGGGCACGACGGCGAGCCGCTATCGAAGTCTGTCCGTTCAACTCCATCGCAATTTGAACATTCTCGACGGCAGACAAGAACGGAATTAGATTGGATTTTTGAAAGATAAAGCCGATGTGTTGACGTCGCATCGAGCGCAAGTCGGCATGGGGCCGCTCCCCGTCGAGGACCAAGGTGCTACCAATGAAGATTTGCCCGGAGGTCGGCGGGTTGATCAGGCCCACGGCCGTCAGAAACGTCGACTTGCCCGAACCGCTCGGTCCTAACAGCGCAACCACCTCTCCCCGATTGACGTGCATCGAGGCGTCTTGCATAGCAACGACTTCGGTGTTACCCTCGCCGTAGATCTTGACAAGACGCTCAGCCCTGATCGCAGGCATCTCCGAGTCTCTTACAGTCACGACAATGCCTCGTTGGGAGAAACTCTCATTGCCCGCCAAAGGCCTAACAGACTCGATCCTAGCGAAATGAGCAAAACAATTCCTGCAAGTTGCAGCAGATCGGATCCGTCGAGAATCACCCGGCGGGGAAATAGCGGAAACACCCGCTGTCCAAGCAGATAGGCGATACCGAACCCGATCGTCCCCAGCACCAAGGCTTGTTGCATGATGAGCGCGAGAATAACCTTGTTCGGCGCACCGATCAGTTTCAACAAGGCAATCGAATGAATCTTGTCAAGGGTCATGGTGTACAAAATCAACGCCATGATGATCGCCGCGATAATCACAAGCAGGATGCGGAAGAGTCCGATCTGCCTGCGAACCTTCTCGACCGAACCTTGTAACAGTAACTCTCGTTGAGCGTCCTTCGTGTACACGGACACGTCACCCCAAGCGGATACTATCTCCGCGACTTGGCCACGGTCCCTCCCCGGCAGCACATGTAGCATCACAGCGCTGATTTGGGGACCAGCGATTTGCGGCAACTCCGCTGCCGGACGGACGGCATTCTCCAGAAGCTGCGGTTGTGCTCGCGCAACATCGAACTGTCGCCCCCGCGCCTCACGAGCGGCACGTTCGAGACGGACAGCCTCACCGGTTTGGTCAAACTGAATTACCCGCGCATCGGCAACCGTGAAAAAGCCGATGCCATCGCCACTCGAGCTGATCATGCTTTCGGTCTGGCCGACCACTCGGTAGGTGTCTTCCCCTAGGGTTAGTTGTTCATCAAGCGCCAGCCCTAGCGACGTATCAGCAATCATTTCGAAGTGTGCTTGCCCCAAGGGGCGTCCGGCAGTCAGCGGCAACCACTCACCCTTATCAGCCGGCCAGCTTAAACCCAGCACCGCAATGCGCAGCGGCTTACCATTCCTTTCACGCTGAATCGTGTGATAGAGGAACTCACGCGCACTCGACACGCCGGGAACCGCAAGCGCTCGATGCACTAGGTTGCGCGGCACTCGCGAGACCTCTGCAAACGGGCCTCGAGTATCACGCTGTACAATCCATAAATCTGCACCGATCCGATCAATCAACAGAGTCGCATCCTCCACAATGCCCCGATAGATTCCGCCCATGCCCATCACGACCATCAACAACATGCTGATACCGAGACAGGTAAGCGCGAAGCGTCCCAGGTTGCGTCGTATATCCTTCGTCGCGAGATTCATCGCGCTCTCACCGGCGTCCGATCCGTAAGCCTCGGACGTGGGTGCTCCGGCGCAATCACGACGTCTCCGACATCCAGCCCCTGCAGTACTTCGACGCGATCCCGACCTTGGAGACCCAACGCGACAAAACGCCACTTGGCAACCTCGCTCTCTTCTGTAAAGACTCCCGGCTTCCCGTCGCGAATCTCGACAAACCGAGTAGGAACCTGGATAACGTCGTTCTTCTTGGCAACTTCGATGAAGACTTCAGCACGCTGTCCTACTGCCCAGTTTCTCGGTAGCTCCATAACGCGAACATCGACAACCACTTCACGGGTCTCGCGATCCGCTTCGCGACCGAGGCGGACGACCGTACCAGGATATGACCGGTCAGGTAGGGAGCGAAAGACTACTCGTGCCGACTGCTCCGGCCGCAAATTCTCTAGCTGTGTTTCGTCAACCCATGCCCGGATCCATAGCTCATCGGTAGACACGACCGTCAGTATCGCACCACCGGGGGCGACGACATCGCCCGATTCCTTCTTTCGCGCAATAACCAGACCGGCGAACGGAGCGACTATCCTCGTATCTCGCAGTCGGGCCTCGTGGTATTCCAGAGTTCTCTCGGCGGCAACAAGCTCCTTCTGCCCTTCGATGATCGCAGCCTCAGCCCGTGAAACTCCCGCCGTGGCTACCGCGAGGGCCTCAATCGCCTTGTCCGCATCTTCTCCACTGACTGCCTTGCTCTTGATTAAGGCTTCGGTTCGAGCAGCGCCTTTTTGCGCTTGATCGAGCACGGCCACAGCGCGAATCTTGTCCGCTTCGAGCCGCGCGATGGCAGCAACGCTTGCGTCGATGTTTGCCTGAGCAATGGCGACTTGTTGCTTCAGCTCCTCTTCGTCGAGGAGAACAAGCGTTCCGCCCTGAACCACTCGATCGCCTTGATCGACAAGCAGCGTGTCGATTCGCCCGAAGATCTTGGCGCTGATTGAAACCTGAACACGGGCTTCCAAGGTGCCGGTTCCCATGACTTCGCTAACAATCGTTCCCCGCTCGATCCTTTGAGCGTTGACCGCTCTCGGGGCAAACTTGCTCCAATAGAGAACAACGAGACCTACGACTACGGCCATGGAAATGCCGACTACTCGCGGGCGCAGGGGGAGGTTCCTTCTCAAATTGATGCTCATCAGTCTAGAAAAACAAGGAATCGCACAAACGGGCTAAGCCACGGTACCTCTGGTATATCTATACCTCCAGCATCTCCCCCGGCAAATCCGGCAAGTGATACTTTTTGGGAGCGTTTGATCAAGATCAAACCGTTCCCCTCAAAGCTGTAGTAGCTACCTTCCCAGCAAGATTTCTGCCCGTTCGCTGAGGTTGTCGGCGCTCCGCGCCCTGAAGGAGACAATCGAGGGTTCTCAAGATACCGGCTGTAAAAACGGCACCGGCCTGCAGACTTGTGGTGGTGGAGAGATGACTAGAAGCCATTTCAAAATAGGGAGCAGGATTTAACCTTGTACGCTCATTAAAGATTTGTGACGCTGGGGCC
>JAGRAW010000309.1 GCA_020434415.1 Bdellovibrionales bacterium | reverse complement strand
TGGTACTTCGAAGATTCAGGCACGGTACGAAGCCCGGAGGGAGAAGTGCTGCCGTATGACTTGTGCCTTACGCCGCGTCGCTCTCATGTCACCGGAGATATCTCAGGGCACGAGGCCGGATGGTATGGCGATGAGCTGATTGTCGTCAATACGCGCTTCTCCTGTCTTGCGAAGCTCGATCCGTCGTGGAGTTTCGTGCCGATCTGGCGTCCGCCGTTCGTAACTGCCTATGCAGCGGAAGACCGCTGCCATCTGAACGGGCTGGTGCTTGATGCAAACGGCCCCAAATACGTGACCGCCCTTGGCGAGACAGATACGAAGGAAGGGTGGCGTGAGGGAAAGGTCGACGGCGGGATCATCATCGATGTCCCGTCCGGGGAGGTCATCTCTCGCGGGATTTCGATGCCGCACAGTCCCCGTTGGTATGCCGGGCGGCTTTGGGTACTTGAATCGGGGACCGGTTCCTTGCAAGTGGTCGATATTCAGTCCGGCAAGCGCTCGACGGTCCTCCAGCTGCCGGGCTACCTTCGCGGCCTGACGTTTTTCGACCGGTATGCGTTTGTGGGCCTCTGTCGAATAAGAGGGGACCGAGACACCTTCGGTGGTATGCCGATTGAGGAGATGGTCAGTGACTTGAAGTGTGCGATCTATGCTGTGGACATCACCACCGGTGAAATTGTCGGGTTTATCGAGTTCACCAAGGGCATCGAAGAGCTCTTCGACATCCAAGTGTTGCCGGGAATCCGTCGACCGCACCTCATCGGCTTCGAGGAAGACACGATTAATGGACTCTTTGTCGTCGATCTCTAGCGTCCGTACATGCATCGCTTCGTCTACTGGGGAGCATGCTTCTCACCCTTGCCGTGAACACTCGAGACGGCTACGGTAGACAAGGAAGTGGGCATTACCTGAACAATACTAGCTGGGAAACGGCAGCAATTGGCATTATGGCGAAGATACTTGTTCCCCTTAAACGTGTCCCGGACTACGAAATAAAGGTCAAGCTTGGGCCGAGCGGTAAGGACATCCAGAAGGACGGCATCAAATGGATCGTCAATCCTTTCGATGAAATCGCGGTCGAGGAAGCGCTGCGGTTGCGGGAGGCCCGCTCTGATGTCGAGGAGATTGTCGTTTGCTCGATCGGACCGGCAGAGACTTCCGAGCAACTGCGAACTGCACTCGCGATGGGAGCTGATCGTGCGATCCTTGTCGTCACCGATGAGTATATCGACTCAGATGCGGCCCACCGCATTCTCGCCGAACTGTTCCGTCGAGGCGACTACCAGTTGATCCTGATGGGTAAGCAGTCCATCGACTCTGATGCCGGCCAAACCGGGCAGCTCCTCGGAGCGCGTCTCGAGCTTCCTCAGGCGACATTTGCTTCAAAAGTTGTGATTGATGAAAGCTGGAGCACTGCTGAAGTGACTCGCGAGGTGGATGGCGGCTTGGAGACCCTGAAGGTTTCCCTTCCGGCGGTGATCACGACCGACTTGCGACTGAATGAGCCGCGGTATCCGTCACTGCCGAACATCGTGAAAGCGAAAAAGAAGCCGCTCGAGGAGGTTGCATTGCAAGAACTCGGTGTGGATGTGTCACCGAAGGTCCGTATCACGGCGATGGCCCTGCCCGAGCAACGTCAAGCAGGCGTGAAAGTTGGAAGTGTCGAAGAGCTGGTGGCGAAGCTCAAGGACGAGGCGAAAGTGCTGTAGTGTCCTGCTTCATTAAATCGACGACAAAGAGCAGGGCACTTCTCGCGGCCGGAGGCCGGGAGAAATAAAGACATTTTTGCTAGCGGGGCGAGCTATAGGCGCTGGGTTATTCAGCGAACTAACGAATCGCCCCACTAGCCGTCAGCTAGAACATCGTTCACGGCAGCCGAGACAGTTTTTTGGGAGGAAGGAGAGTGATCGTAGCAATTCTCGAAACGACAGGGCAGACTGTTCCAAAGTCGGCGTTGGTCACGATTGCAGCGGCCAAGCAGGCGAAAGCTGCTCACGGCTATCAAAAGGCTGTCGGCGTGGTCGTCGGGGGGCAAGGAGTAGAAGCGGCCGCGAATGAAGCCGCACGCTTCGGACTGGATGAGATTGTCTACGTCCAGCATGCGTCGCTGGAGCCCTACCTGGCGCTCGCCCACGAAGCCGCGCTACGTTCGTTGCTTGAGGAGTTGTCACCAAAGCTGGTGATTGCGTGCGCGACTACTCGTGGAAAAGACCTGCTGCCGAGGCTGGCCGCTCGGCTCGACGCCGGGCAGGCGAGCGATGTTATCGCATTTCTTCCCGGAGGCGGGTTCCGTAGGCCCATGTATGCCGGAAACATCATCGCTGATGTCGAAGTGACAAGCGACGTCAAGGTTGCAACCGTGCGAGCAACAGCCTTCGACGTGCCAACCGCCGAGAGCGCGTCCTGTCCGGTTCGCTCGATTGAGTTTTCCGGGTCTGCGACGTCAGCGCAACAGTTCGTTCGGTTCGATACGGTTGCCAGCGAACGACCGGAGCTGACGGAGGCCGATGTAGTAGTCAGTGGCGGTCGCGCCATGAAGTCGGCTGAAAACTTTGAACAGTACATCGCACCGCTCGCGGACGCGCTAGGGGCCGCAATCGGTGCGAGTCGTGCGGCTGTGGACTCAGGGTACGCTCCCAACGATTGGCAGGTCGGCCAAACAGGAAAGGTCGTTGCACCAACGCTATATATTGCAGTGGGAATATCAGGAGCTATCCAGCACCTTGCGGGGATGAAGGACTCAAAGACCATCGTTGCAATCAACAAGGACGCGGAAGCGCCCATCTTCGAGGTGGCTGATTACGGGCTAGTGGCTGATCTGTATGAGGCCGTTCCGGCGCTTACCGAAGCGATAAGGAAAGCCAAGTCGTGATTACCTGCCGCGCGTTCGGTCTCGCCAAGTGTCTTCGTCGTAAGTCGTTCTTTTTGACTTGCGCGCTCCTTTTTCTCTCGCTGCAGTTGGTCGCTTGTCGTGATAGCGGTGCCTCGGTGGTAGTGCAGTTTAGAAATGCAGATGGATCGCAAAGCCCTGCGATTCAGGCTGAGCTTGCGGTAACCCCAAGTCAGCGGGCGAGGGGACTCATGTATCGCAAGACGATGGCTGACAGTGAAGGGATGCTGTTCCTCTTTCCTGATGAGGAGGAACGTTCCTTTTGGATGAAGAATACGTATCTAGAACTTGATATAATTTTCCTCGACCGAGACTTCCGCGTCGTCTCGATTGCAAAACGTGCCGTTCCACTAAGCGAGTCCGCACGCCCGAGTAGAAAGGCGGCCAAGTACGTAGTGGAGGTAAACGGCGGGCTGAGCGATCGCTGGGGAGTGGGAGAGGGCAGTCATTTGACTGTCGAGGGTGCTTTGCCCGAAGCAAAATAGCGAATAGCTATAGCTGCTTAGCTTCTTCCTCGCCATTTCGGTCGGTGCGATCCCGCAGCGACTTCTCGAATAACTTCAGTAAATTCGCTGATTTGTCGATGATCCCTACGGGTTTGTTGTGCGAATAGCTCGGCTAGGCTGCTCGCACGTCGGCGGACGTAATGGACAAAAATCTCGTACAAGCATTTCAGCGACTAGAGAAAAAAGTCGCTGACGAAAAGGCCCGTGCTCGGCGTGAGGAGCGTGAGCGGGAAGCGGCCGACTTGCGCGCGCGACAGCTTCGGCGTCAGCAGTTCGTTGAACGTCTGACGCTGGGCCTGACGATCGCTTTCTCCGTCTTTGTTGCCGTAGCCGTATGGTACACTGACGGTGCCTTTATCAAGGATGCAGCAGTCGCCATCAAATCTATTGCTGATACCGCGAACAGTGCTCCGACGACGTTTGACTGCAATGCCAAGCAGTATCGGCATAGTCGTGCGTGTATGGCAGATCGAGATGCTGAAACTGAAGCGAGTTGGGACGGTATTTCTCTTTACAGCAAGGGCAAGGAAAACCCCTTCGCCCTGCACAAGAGAGAATGAGGGGCGAAACGCCCCGACATGACGCGTCTAAGATTCCGCCTGAACACCTAAGCGTTGCCGAGCCTCGGCGGAGGGAGACTATGTCCGGGAGGCGGGGACGTTGAAGTGCACGTTCAAGCCACGGGCGATCTAGGCGCGCTGCTCGATGGGGATATACGGACGCTCCCGTTCGCCGATATACACCTGACGGGGTCGACCGATACGCATATCAGGCTCAGCCATCAATTCTCGCCATTGCGCGATCCAGCCGGGCAGGCGTCCAAGGGCGAACATCGCCGTGAAGCCGTTGACCGGGATGCGAAGTGCCGAATAGATGATCCCGCTATAGAAGTCGACGTTCGGATAGAGTTTCCGCTCAACGAAGTAAGGGTCATTCAGCGCGATTTCTTCCAACTCGATTGCGATATCGAGCAAGGGGTCCTTCAAGGGTACTTTTTCGAGCACCTTGTAACACGCCTTCTTCAAGATGCGTGCGCGGGGATCGTAGTTTTTGTAGACGCGGTGACCGAATCCCATCAGACGAACCTTCGAGTCCTTGCTCTTGGCCATCTCGACATACTTCTTCACGTCGGCACCGGTTTTCACGATGTCCTGCAGCATCTCGATGACTCGCTCATTGGCACCGCCGTGCCGAGGACCCCAAAGCGCCGAGATGCCGGCTGCAACACTCGCGTAGAGATTCGACAAGCTACTGCCGACCAAGCGAACCGTCGATGCCGAACAGTTCTGTTCGTGGTCTGCATGAAGAATAAGCAACAAGTCGAGTGCCGCAACGATATCCGGGTCGAGATAGTAATCCTCGGCCGGCGTAGCGAACATCATGTTCAGAAAATTCGCTGCGTACGACAGGCTGTTGTCCGGATAGATAAATGGCTGGCCGATCGATTTCTTGTAGGCGAATGCGCACATGGTCGGCAGCTTTGCCATCAGGCGCACGATCCCAAGGTCTTGCCGCTCAGTGTCACGCGGGTTGTCCCAGTCCTGATAGAACGTGTAGCAGGCCGATACTACTGACGCGAGGATCGCCATCGGATGAGCGTCGCGCGGAAACCCGTCGTAAAAGCGCTTCATGTCCTCGTGGATCAGAGTGTGGCGCGTCAGGTTGCTGGTGAACTTTGCAAGCTGCTCCTTCGTGGGGAGCTCGCCGTAAATCAGGAGATAGCTGGTCTCGACGAAGGAGGATTTCTCGGCGAGCTCCTCTATCGGCATCCCCCGGTAGCGAAGGATACCTTTCTCCCCGTCGATGAACGTGATCGCGCTGTAGCAGGCGCCCGTGTTGCCGTAGCCGTTGTCGAGCGTGATGTAGCCGGTCTTCGACCGTAGGTCGGAGATATCGACCGCGTGCTCGTTTTCGGTTCCG
>JAGRAW010000308.1 GCA_020434415.1 Bdellovibrionales bacterium | reverse complement strand
GTTACCGAAAAGGGCCGCTATGCGGCCCTTTTTTTTGCCAAACCGGCTATCGTTTGAGGGATTTAGGGCTCTAAGCTATCACCGATCAAGTTCCTTCCTCCGAATAAATCGAAAGGTGCCGGCAACAGCGCAACGATCCGGGAATTATCGTTGCGGCCGGTGTTCTCGAACATATCTAATCAAGCTACAGAGTTAAAGCGCCGACAGATAGGTATCGCCCAAGGAAACTATGGCAGGTACTGACCGTTTCAACATTCTAATCATCGATCCGGACTCCGGCAGTCGCGGGAACCTGAAGCAAGCTGCATTGGCGCTGACGCAGTTTCATAAGGTCTATGCCACGGCCACCTTGAAGGAAGCGATCGGGAAGACAGATGCTCCCGAGAGCATTGATGTACTCTTCATCTCCTACCGCTTCGACGCTGAGGATATTGCAGCCTTCATCGACCAAGCGAAGCAAACCAAGCGAGGGAAGGACTGGGCCTACTGTGCGGTGTTGAAGGCCAGCGAACAAAAAAACGACGTGATTGCCGGTTCAGTCATCGGTGGCATCGATGGTTTTCTGTTTGAGCCCTTCTCCGCCGACAATCTACGGGAAATTGCAGAAGTCACCGCGAAAGTGAAGCTGCAAAACGAGTTGAAGCGCAAACAAGCTGCAATGCAGGTGCTCCTGAAGGAGATAAGCGCGCACCTCGACGCTGTGGCCTTCTACAAGAAGCGGGGTCGAGATCCTAGAGCAGCGATGCGGAAGCTTGCAGAAGCGGCAAGTAGCCTGGAGAAGTTCAAAGGCAATACTTTCGCTGCTTACGTCGAAGCGGCAACTGAATACTTTGGTAACGTGCCCCCTCCGATATCGGAGTATACCGGCGCGAGCCAGCGGGTCCGGGCGCGAATGGAGGAGCGTATGCTGCGGGAGCTTGAGGACCAGTATCAATAGCTTGACCATACGTTGGGGAAGCTCTGGAATAATCTGCCTATAGCCAGGAACTGCTCGTCTACGAGGACGTAGTACGTTTGACGTGAGACGGGAACCGTAGACGGCAGCCGTTTGACGTTGAACGTCTATCGTTTAGGCCGACGATTGTATGGCCGTGGGTGCTAGTGTCGTTCAGGGGCTCTAGCTTTCGCGGTTTTCACGACGAGCGGGATGAGCGGCCATTGTTAGGAGCCGCTCGAGCTCTTGTCCTTCGCGCCCCCGAAGACTATCCCCTGCGCTAATCGAACACCTTCTCCCCAGTTCACCGTGTTGGTTTGTCGGCGCATATAGGCTTTCCATGAGTCGGAGCCTGACTCCCGTCCGCCGCCGGTCTCTTTCTCTCCCCCAAATGCGCCGCCGATTTCAGCTCCGGAGGTGCCCGTATTGACGTTGGCGATACCGCAATCGGAACCTGCGGCAGAAAGGAAAAATTCTGACGCACGGAGGCTTTCCGAAAACAGGGCAGAGCTTAACCCCTGCGGAACCGCATTCTGCAGCTCTACAGCTTCCTGCAGACTGTCGACCGGCACCACGTAAAGAATTGGGGCGAAGGTTTCTTCCTGCAGCAACGGCATCGCCGGATGTGCCTGCACGAGCGTTGGTGCAACGTAGAGGCTGCTGGGCATGTTCGAAAGGACACGACCGCCACAGATAATCTTGCCGCCTTCGCGAGGAATGCGTTCAAGTGCCGCAAGGTACGCGCGGACTCCTGCTTCGGAAACGAGAGGTCCCATCAGCGTCTCGGTAGCAAGCGGATTGCCGATTTGCACCGCGTTGAACAGCTCCGACAGACGTTCTGTGAAGGTTGGAGCCAGGGAACGCTCGACAAACACACGTCGAGTGGATGTGCAGCGCTGTCCGGCTGTTCCCACTGCGCCGAACAAGACTGCAGACAATGCACTCTCAAGATCTGCGTCAGCGAGAACAATCGCTGCGTTATTGCCGCCCAATTCGAGGAGGGAGCGACCAAGACGCTGGGCGACGGCTTCGCCGACAGCGCGTCCCATCCGACAAGATCCGGTCGCGCTCACCAAGGGAATTCGTCTGTCTTGCGCAATTCGGCGTCCGACGCCGTCGCCGGGGCCGCAGAGCAGAGTGAACAGGCCGGGAAAGCCATGCGCTTCAGCGACGCGCGAACATATTTTGGTCACCGCTATTGCAGACAAGGGTGTCAGCTCGGACGGCTTCCAGACTACCGAGTTGCCGCAGACCGCTGCGATCATCGCGTTCCACGCCCAGACGGCGACCGGAAAGTTGAACGCAGTGATTACCCCGACAACGCCAAGCGGATGCCACTGCTCGAACATCCGATGCTCTTCTCGTTCGGAGAAAAAGGTGCGTCCGCCGATAGTTCGCGACAGGCCGACAGCGTAATCAGCAATATCAATCGCTTCCTGTACTTCACCTTCACCTTCAGGCAGAATCTTGCCCATCTCGAGGCTAATCAGTTGTCCCAGCAACTTTTTCTTGGCACGCAGCTCTAGCGCAATCTCACGAATCAGCTCACCACGCTTCGGGGCCGGATGCAGTCGCCATCGCAAGAATGTCTCCTGTGCCGTCTGGAGCACCGCCTCGTAACATGCTTCGGAAGGCACAGCGATGGTAGCTAGTAACGCCCCATCAATCGGGGAATGATCATCGAGGGCGTTGTTCGGTGAACCGTCCAGCCAGCGCCCGGAAAAAATGCCGGAATGTTCGACCGAGAGCTCTAGTGTTTTGAAAAGATCGTTCATGACTTCAGGGTGCCACGGGCTGTGGTGCTCCGCAATGGTCGGAAGCGACGCAAGCACGAGAGAACGTTGACTTTGCCGCGTGTTCAAGAGAACTCGTTGCCACTACCAACGATAGCATGGCACAGTAGAATTTGATCAAGGTTATTGAGAGGAATATGCAACCAGGGCGGCCAATTTCTATTTTAGAATGCGCTCTGAAAGCTACCCCATTATGAGCATTTCACCTGAACAAGTATTCGAGTCGCTTGAGCGGTATCTTCTCCCGGACGTTATTCCCGTGGTGATGGACCTGGAGCGAAGTCAGGGAAACCGCATCTTCTGTGCTCGAGAGAAGAAGTGGTATTTGGACTGTTTTTCCTACATCGCGAGCAACCCGCTCGGCCACAATCACCCGTTGCTCTCCGAACCGGCATTCGAGCGAAAGCTGTTGCGGGTGGCGAAGACCAAGCCGTCCAACTCAGATTTTTACTGTGTTGAACTCGCAGACTTCGTGGATACCTTCGCCCGACTGGCGACACCCGCAGCATTCCCGCACCTGTTCTTCATCGAGGGTGGCGCTCTCGCGGTGGAGAACGCGTTAAAAGTAGCGTTTGACTGGAAGATTCGGCGAAACAAGCGGAACGGAGTGTCCGGAGAAGTCGGCACTCGGGTGCTGCATTTCAAGCAGGCTTTTCATGGCCGCTCGGGGTATACCTTGAGCCTGACCAACACTGCCGATCCGCGGAAGACGATGTATTTTCCGAAGTTCGATTGGCCGCGAGTGCTGAATCCCAAGATACGTTTTCCGCGTACCGCGGAAAACGATCTCCTGACCGCCCAAGCTGAAGCAGATGCAGAAGCTGAGATTCGTGCTGCTTTCGATCGGTATGGCGCGGATATTGCCGCGATTATTATCGAACCGATACAGGGTGAGGGGGGAGATAATCACTTTCGCCCTGAATTTCACGCAACGCTCCGTCGCTTGGCCGACGAATTCGAGGCGCTGCTTATTTACGACGAAGTGCAAAGCGGCATGGGATTGACCGGTCGCATGTGGGCGTACGAGCATTACGGCATCACCCCGGACATAGTCAGCTTCGGCAAGAAGGCTCAAGTGTGTGGAGTGATGGCGGGTCGTCGAGTCGATGAAGAACCGCAGAACGTGTTCGTCGAGCGTTCGAGGATCAATTCTACGTGGGGCGGCAATTTGACGGATATGGTCCGTTGCCAGCGTTTTCTGGAAATCATCGAGCAAGAGCGCCTTGTCGAAAATGCCCGGGATGTCGGGGACTACCTTCTTCAGGGGCTTGAGCGCCTGGTGGAAAGGCACGATGGCCTGCTGAGCGCCGCCAGAGGGAAAGGACTGATGCTCGCGATTGACGCACCGGACGGGCCCACGCGAGATGCCATTTTTGCCGAATGCTTCAAGCGCGGCGCGCTCATTCTCAAATGCGGTATGACGAGCCTCCGACTTCGCCCCTCGCTAACTTTTTCAAAGAGTGAAGCAGACGAGTTATTGGCTATCCTCGATCAATCCGTGCAACGTTCGTAGCGGCGGGGATGTTGCGTTTCATTTTTCCCGTGAACCGTGCGCGTGCACCTGCACGCACACGGGGAATGAGCGCCGAGAGTGGACGCGGCGATACTCACGATCAGCTTTGGTCGAAATGGCGCAAGAATAGCTGCTGCCGTAAATACACGAAGCGAGGAGTCATCGGCGGTAAATTCTGAGCGTTGTTGAATCTGGTGTCATAGCCCCAGTTCCTGGCGGGTGCGGTATAGACGGGACTACCGTAGCTCCACTGCCCGCTGGAATGGCGGGGACGGTCAAGGCTGACAAACGAACCATTGTAGGTGAGTGTCCGACCACTCCAGTTTTCGTGAAAGCGCGGGTAGTTCTCGAGGCCGCCGTTATAGTCTTGTTGGGAGGTGCTGCTGCTTTGACCCGCGGCTCCTTCTTCAGCGGGCTGCGTATTCGGTCCGCCGGTCGTATCGGTTCCTGAAAGGACCGCAACCTGTACCGTGGTATTGGCAGCAACGCGCGTCGAGAAGCTCCCGCCATCATAGGTTGTGGGGTTCCAAGCACTTGAGAGTATGTTGAATGTATCTGCCAGAATAGCGGAGCGAGTCCAGTTGCTGGAATTGTAGTGCCCCATTACATAGGCTGCTTGATCGGACACGATGGTCAGGCCGCCGACAGCCGGTGCGCCGGCGATAGTCGACTGGAGCTGTGAGGCGTTCCTGACGCGGAATCCGTAGCGATTGGTTTGGGCGTCGGAATTCGGTCCTTGCACGGTGAAGTAGAAGACCAATCCGTCTTGCGTGTCATCATCCAGACGTTTCCCGGTGCCTAACCAGTTTGTAGTATGGAGGCAATCGAGGAGCCCCCGTACGTCAACTTCGAGCAGTCGACGGGTTACACTTGAGCTCTCCCGACGGTTGATCATGGTCGTGCTGGAGCCGACCACCTCCCCACCAATCTGTCCCGAACAACTGCTGAACAGCATAGAGGTCTGGCCTGCGTTGTTCGTCCCGAATGTGCCGCCTGACGAATCACGCACCTGCACGCCCACGACGTTCTCGCTGGCATTAAGCTCTAGCACGATACGCAAATCTGCGCTCTCCCAGTAGGGTGCTCCAGG
>JAGRAW010000307.1 GCA_020434415.1 Bdellovibrionales bacterium | reverse complement strand
ATGTTGCCACAGCTTGTTGCGAGATGGGAAAATCGCCGCGCGATTGCTCCTATCGTGGCAAGCCCACCTTCGCGATGTCAGTGGTGAGGTGGCGAGTGTTCCTATCGTGGGAAGCCTCTAACTGCTGCTGTCTCTACGACTACACACTAGCGGACTACCGCCTGGCCTTGATAGCGGAGGTCGATTTCTCGCGCTTGTTCGTTGCGTTGGGTGAGGTCGGAGAGTACGGCTCCGAGTTGTCGGATGGCGGTTTGGGCAGAATCAAGGTCGGTTGGAGCGAGTAGGATTTCGGGCGCGCCTCGAAGATCGAGGGCGGATACTCGGATTGCTCCTTGGGGAAGTAGCTCGTAGCGTTCGACGGCGAAAGGGAGTCCTCCGGCGAGTTCGAGCAAGCGGAGTGTTTCGATTGCGTATTCGAAACGAGCATTTGGTGAGCGGAGAAAACTCTGGACGTTTTCCTTCGCATCCAGTCCGCCAAGGCGCGGTAGCTCGCTCATTTCGAGCACCAGTTCTGCATTGATCGGGGCGGTCAAGGTCTCGATGAGCGTTCCTGAGCGGTCGACGAGCCAGGAATGTCCTTCATACTCGGCTACCAGCCATGGCTCTTTCTCCTTCACCGTCAACAGGATGCGATTCGGAAAGATATCGGTCTCGATGGTCGCTTCGGCAATCCAGGGCATGCGAAGCAATTGCTCCCGGCGCCCTTGGAGGTCTGCTTCGAAAACGGAAGGAGGAATCAAGAGATCGGCGCTTCGAAGAATGACTCGGTCAGGTACACGATAGTTTCCTTCGATCCGAACTGATGAGACGCGAAAGACGTTCGCAGCTAGGCGCTCCCAGCGCCGTTCCAACACGTTCCGCACTTCGTCGTAGGCCTGTAGGGTGAGCACGCCAAGCTCGTCGAATGCAGTGCGTAGTTGGCTATTGAGTGGAGCACCCTCGCTCTCGGCAATTGGCTGAGTCTGCTGCAGTAAGGCGGTCGTGCTCGAAGCTTCGGCTGAGCTTGTCTGGGTCGAGGCCGCGTGGCGTTGCAGGTACGCACTTCCGGCACCGAGGCCACCAGCGACCACGGCAGTGATGACGAGCGAAGGCAACCAGTTCAGTCGCATCAGTTCACCAGAGAATGATTTCGGGTACAAGCTTGATACCGAAGCGGTCGAGAACCCGCTCTTGGCCCATACGGATCAGCTCGTGAGCATCCTCGGCGCGCCCTTGGGGAGCGGCTCGGACGAGCCAATTCGAGTGCAGTTCGGAATACTGGACTGTTCCCCGGACGAGGCCTTTGACGCCGACTTGCTCGAGGAGTGCTGCTGCCGCCTGCGTCTCGCTCTCGCCGGGTTTGGCGATAGGGTTACGAAAAACCGATCCGGCGGAAGGAGCACTCAGTGGCTGTGTGCTGCGCCGATACTCGAGGCAGCGCGTTCGCTCATGCTGGATGTCTGCAATGGACGCCCGCTTCAGTTCAAGCTCCGCAGCAACTACCAACTGATCGTCGGCAATGTTTGAACGACGATACCCGAAGGCAAGTTCGCTTGCGTCGAGACGGCTGCACGTTCCATCGACGTCCATCACATGAGCTGCGCGGACGATTTCACTGAGCGCGTGGCCGTGGGCACCGGCGTTCATTTTCACCGCTCCTCCCAAAGTACCCGGTATTCCGGCAGCGAACTCGAGTCCGGAGAGTCCGGCGTGCGCGGTTCGGCGGCTAAGACCCATCAATGGAGCGCCGGCGCCGACCAGCAAACGCACGACTGAAGCTTCTGCCGGAGGCGTGAGATCGGATGTCGCGGTGCCGGCGGCAAATAGTGACGATAGTGTGGGAGCGTCGTCTTCAAGTGGTAGCGAGTGATAGCCCGCAAACGACCGTCCAAACCGGATCAGTACGGCTTCAATCGGGGTATCCGGTAAAATGAGATTCGAACCGGCGCCGATTACACGCCAAGGAACTCGAGACCTGTCCAGCAAACCCAATAAATAGGAGAGTGATGTGAGGTCGGCTGGTTCGATTACGAGCGGCTGCGCGACCCCCAGGCCGAACGTCGTCAGTTGCGTCGGATCGACCGCTTCGCGGATTCGCCATCGAGGGGTATTCTCGGAGGGAGCAAGTGCATCGGACGAATCTTCAGACGCGAGCTGTCGCAGCTCGGAAGCGACCTGCGCGAGTTGTTCAGTAAGCACCTCGCATTCATCGATATCCTTGCTCGGAAGCATGAGTCAGGCTCGCTGCTCCAATGGATACTGCGCGTGTGCCAGATGGTCCACCAGCAGCTTCGCAACTGAGCCTACGGTCCCCGCGCCGAGCGTCACTACAATGTCACCCGGGACGACTACTCGCGCTAGCGCATCGACCACGTTCTCCAGGTTCGGCACGAACGCCGCTCGCGGCGAACAGATAGCGGCGGCCAGCCGTTCTCCCGAAACATCAGGCAACGGCTCCTCACCCGCCGGGTAGATCTCCCCGACATAGAGTTCATCCGCGTCCCGAAATGCAGTGCAGAACTCGCTAAAGAGCTCTTGCGTTCTGCTATAGCGGTGCGGTTCGAACACTACGTGGAGACGACCAAGTTTTCCTCCGTTGGAGCGCTCTGCTTGATATGGTAGCCAGCCGGTGCGAATAGCCGCAAGGGTGGCTGCAATCTCGTTCGGGTGGTGTCCGTAATCATCGAGCACCAGGACGCCCTGCTCTTCGCCAATCAACTCGGTTCGCCGAGAGACGCCGGGGAACGTAGCTAAAGATGCTGTCGCCTCTTCCGGATAAGCGCCAAGCTCGAGAGCGACAGCGATCGCTGCAAGGGAATTGAGCACCATATGGGCACCGCTGGCAGGAAGCCGCACCCGACCAACGGATTCAGTGCCGATCTTCAAAGTATACGAGCTGATCGGTCCGACGAATGACAGTTCATGGGCTGACAGTGTGTGGTGCTCGGAGAAACCGTAGGTAATGACGCGGCGCGACAACCCTTCGAGCACACGCATCGTTCGTGAATCTTCCGCACAGGCAATCACCGGGCCGTAGAAAGGTACAGACTCGGCAAAGCTTCGAAAGGCGCTGTCGAGTGCCTCGCTACTTCCCCAATGGCTCATGTGCTCCTGGTCGATATTCGTGATTACCGCAATCGCCGGGCGAAGCAGATTGAAGCTTCCGTCGCTCTCGTCAGCCTCCGCAACCACATACTGGCCTGTGCCCAATCGTGCCCCAGTTGCCTGGGTCAAGACTCGGCCCCCGACAATGACGGTCGGATCCAAGCCGACGTCTCGGAGAACTTTCGCAGTCATCGAAGTGGTTGTCGTTTTTCCGTGCGCACCTGCTACCGCGATGCCGTATTTCATTCGCATCAACTCGGCGAGCATCTCAGCCCGAGGAATGACAGGAAGCCCGCGGGCTTTTGCAGCAACCAATTCAGGGTTGTGCGGCGGGATGGCGGTCGAGACGACGACCACGCTGGTATCGTCGGCCAGATTCTCTTCGCGGTGACCAATACAGACTCGCACGCCAAGCTGTCGAAGCTCGGCAGTGAGAAGGTTCTCCTTGGCGTCAGAACCGCTGACGGTGTAGCCGAGGCTTTTGAGGACCTCGGCGATACCCGCCATGCCGACGCCGCCAATCCCAATGAAATGAATATGTTGATTGAGGTTATACATCGTTCCGTCGTTCTATTGGGCGTAGGTTAAGCGGTTTTCCATACTCTTTCCAGAAAAATTTGTGAAATGGAGCGGCCGCAGAGGCAGGACCCCAAAAGCCCGTAACGAGCTAAAGGTAGGGCCTGGTTCTTGTTGGTGCGACTACAGCAGTCCCGCAAGACGCGCACGGCTGAAGAGGGCGACCGATTTTGCGTCGCTCAGGGCGCCGGAGACGATTGCTTCCTCGACGTCGGATACGCTCATTCGCTTTATCTCGATAATCTCGTCGTCATCCGCTGCCGCATACTCCGGCGAAAGCCCGGTCGCGAAAAACAAATGCTGCACTTCATCGCAGATTCCAGGTGCGGGATATAAAACGCCGAGGGACTTCCATTCCGTCGCGGCCTGCCCCACTTCTTCGACAATCTCTCGACGAGCGCAGGCTTCAGGCTCTTCGCCCTGTTCCATCGTACCGGCAGGAAACTCCAGGAGGTGCGATCGAAGAGCGTGGCGATACTGTTCCACGAGAAGTAGTGAACGGTCTGCCGCTTGGGGAAGAATTACTACGGCGCCCGGATGCACAACCGTATGGCGTGTGACGGTGTGACCGTTCGGCAAAACGACCTGCGCTTCCGTTACATCGAAGACGGAGCCCTGAAATACCGTCTGTGTTTTTAGGGTTCGATAGGTATCCATGAGTCCAACCTGCTATATCGCCAATCAAAGCGGGGGGCTTTTTCAGCAATCTGCTAGAGAGCAAAGCCGATACCCGCGGCCACATAGGGTGCTGTTTTCAAATCGTTGTCAAACTGCCCCGCTTCGGCAAGCTTGAACTCCAGCTCACTGCCCCACAGCAGCCCGGCTTCGAGTCCGAGCGTGATGTTTTTGGTGATCCAATAGGTGGCACCGGAGCCAAGCCGCCGGTCATGAACATGGAGATCAAGGGAACGGTCGTCGATTTCGACGTGGTAGAGATTTCCCTCGGCCCATCCGCCGGCGTAGAGCTCGAACGCCGGATTCAGACGGTAGGTCAACCGGGCCTCCACGGGAGCGGTAATACTCAGGTGGAGATGGCCGGTGGCGCTGAGCAATCGCAGTCCGACCAAGGGCACGATCGTGTGCTCATCGAATACCTGGGAACGACTGACGCCGAGAAGAAGTTGCGCGCCCGGGTTAATTCGATATACGGCAAAGCCTTCGGCGCGGTAGTCCAGCCATGCTGTGTCGAATCCCCCGACGAAGTTGGTGTAAGTACCGGCCGCAACCAGCCCGGTGAGCAAGAAGTCATCGGAGAGAAAGTAGCCTGCGCCTCCAAGTAGTTCTACGCGGTGCAGCAGCTCGCTTCCTGCAGCAAGCGCCGGCGAAGCCACCGGCTCGAAGTCGTAACCGCGGGCTCCATACTCGAATCCGCCGCGCAAAAAGAAATCTCGGTCAAGCGCGTACGGCAACTCGAGCTCGAGATCAAATGCGTGAAGTCGGTACTCTCCCGGACCTCCGTCTTCCTCCACACTCGGTTCGAAGCGATACCCAAGTTCCAGGTCCGTGCGTTCCGAGCTTAGGAGATGGAAAAAACGCCCATGCGCTTCACGAAATCCGTCGACGGCATCATCCGCCCCGACCGGTCGAGCGGTGCCGAGATACAGACCTAATAAAACACCAATGATGAATCGAATAAGCATTTGGCAACCCTAGCAGACCGGTGAGAAAGCCGGGAGCGGCTTTTTCA
>JAGRAW010000306.1 GCA_020434415.1 Bdellovibrionales bacterium | reverse complement strand
GAAACACAGTGAACTCACTGCAGCAGTGCGGGAACTTACTGCTGCAGCGCGGGAACTCACTGCAGCAGCGCGGGAATTCACTGCAGCAGCGCGAAAACTCACTGCAGCAGCACCTCCGTTGCTACCGTACTGCTAGTCTCGTCGAATGCCCCGCTACTTCTTCGGATACGCGGCTACGTAGTTGGAGCCTCAGCTCGCTCCTGCTCCTCTTCCCGCTTACCCCCGATCTGGATCGGGGCGTCGCCCGACTCATCGGTGGCCATGACATGCTCCAGCGTGAATCGTCGCAAGTAGGTGTCGACCTGTTCTCGTAAGCCGTACCACACCGGACGAAGATTACATTTCGTCTGAGAATGGCATCGCTCCGCGTTGAGCGGCTTGCTTTCACAAATGATCTCAAAGGTACCGCCTTCGGCAGCAATCAAGATATCGTGCAGGTTGATCTCGGAAGCACCACGACTCAGACGATAGCCTCCCCCCGGACCACGGATACTTTGAACGATTCCCCCTTCTCGAAGCCGAAGAAGAATCTGCTGGGCATACTGCAGCTGAATACCTTGAGCTTCCGCAATTTCAGCAGCCCCGACCACGGGTGCCCCTGCAGCAAAGCGTTCTGCAAGAAAAGCTGAGATGAGAATGCCGTATTCGCCCCATTGGGTAATTCGCATTCGGGGGTTACTCCTGCCGCGACAGGTCGCCATTGCCGGGCGCGACCTGGAATTGTTGAAGGTATTCTTCAATTATCATCGCATTCTGCCGAATTGCAAGGGAGGGCTTGCGAATAGAGCGGGCAAGAAGCCGAAAACACTGGTAAAGTCAGTGGCGCGCTGCCCGCAGCAGACTTTGGTAGAGCGCTCTCGGATTCCCGAAGCCGAATTTTCGGGTTCAGGATAGAAGTCGGCATTGTGCGCATCATATTTGGGACACGTTCTATTATGAAACGGCGGGTCTTGCCTGCGCCACCGCAGCTCGACCCCCAGCGGCGGAGCTACCATATCGGATGCTACACTCGTTTTTTTCTGCACTTTCGTCGCTCACCATTCTAAGAATCCGGTCCGATATCTCGAACGCGTCACCGGCCGGAACGCTCGCTTGTTTTCCAATCGTCGGCCTTCTTTTCGGCATCGGCGCAATGGCGCTGGTCACGGTGCTTCAGGCGAAGTTGCCGTATCTCTCGGCATACACCGTCGTCGCTTTTTGGCTGCTGCTCTCCGGGGGCACGCATATCCAGGGCTTGGCAAAGTCGGTCAATGCGCTTCTCTGCGAAGGCGACCTAGCGGAGCGCCGCGAGCTGATGGAGGTTGACGAACTCTTTCTTCCCGGGTTGCTTGGCGCATTGCTTCTGCTTATCGGCAAGTTGTTTGCCCTACTGCAAGCGCAGCTTCTTGCCCCTGGCGTAGTCGGTGTGATGGTGTTGCTTGTCCCTGTTCTTTCACGGTACGTGGCGCTAATGGTCGCGATCGGCGGAGACGGTTCCGAACAGGGCCCGCGCATCTCCGGCAGCGCCCGAGTCGTTATCGGCACGACCTTGTTAGTCTTACTTCTCGGCGCACTGTCGCCGACGGTTGCGCTCAGTTTACTTACGGCCGCGTTAGTCAGCGCCATGCTCCTGCGGTGGATTTCCCTCTCCCGACTGGCAAGCGTTTCGCCGAGCATGCTGGGGGCAACGATCGAGACAACGGAGCTGGTGATGCTGTGGATTCCGGTGCTTTGCGCGGGTCTTGGAATAAACTTGGCGCTACTGCAGCTTTGGTAAGCCGAAAGAAGATGCGGACTAGAACAGCGGCTTGAGAAACAGGATGTAGGTCCAGGGAATAATTGCCGCAAAAAGGTAGACACAACCGATGGCGCCCATCGCGTTGTTTATCCAAGGCAGACGCCGAGCGAAAATCGTCAGCGCCACGATAATCAGAATTGCCAAGGCTTTGACGAGACCCAGCGCAGTAACATGGCCGAGTTCTTCCATCAGACTACGAATGAAGGGGTTACCCTCGATGGCGACACCGAATCGGCTTACGCCCATTGAAGTCAGCACCCCGTCGAGCGCCTGCAGCACCGCCAAGAAGGCTCCCAGAAAAAACGCCTTATCGTAGGAGAAAGTGCGTCGGCTAGCTCCGAAGCTCTCCAATCTCGCTACATCCAAGGAGCCCAGTGTCAGTTCCATGTTCTCAGACTTATTGCTTACTTCAGCCACCACCCGTCCTCCGCTTTCCCCTCACACCCTCTTATCAAGAGCGCAACTCAAAACACTTCGGTTGGTGAGATAAGTACCTGACAAAACAGCAAATCCATAGCGCGAGCGAGCTCTCGAGCATCCGAGAGCCGGACGCCTTCGCACCTGACCGGAACAGCCCCCCCTACGCTAGGACGGTACCTGATAGAAGCTTCGAATGTCGATTGCGTCCCCTTCGACCGTGACCGACCCGACAAGAAGACCCATCTTTTTTACTGAAGCGATATTTTCCGGCAGCAGCCAATCTTGCGCCGCCCGATCCTGCGGGGCAAACATCGCTAGCACTCCGCCCATGTTCTCGAGAAATGCGCCGACTTGCTCGAAGTTGATGTAGAGATTGCCGACGGTGCTTTGGTCGGCAAGTACGGAGGACACCGGTTTCGACAGCTCGCCGACAAATTGCGGCTTACCTCGCTCGGCTAGCGCTGAGCGTAGTTGGCTCTCTGTCGATGCAGCGAGCAAAAGTCCTTCCGCACTGGCGAGAAACGCTCCAAAGCCGAGAGGAGTAATCATCGACTGTACTTTGGTTCCGTCCGGCAGCTCCTTCTCCGTCCACGGGTTGCCTGCCATCATCGGCGCGTTCTTCATATTACCCGCGATCAGGGCCTTCAACTGAGCCTGAGCCTCCTGCGGCTTGTCAGTCTCCAGTAGTAACAACAAGTCAGGGATCGGCAGAGCCGACTGCCCCAGCGGCGCTAGCCGGGCAGAAATGCCCAAGCGCTTGACGCCGTCGATGAAGGCAAGCTGGGAAGCAAGGTCCGGCTGCGCGGCAATCTGAGCCGAGGCCATCTCCTTCAGCTTGGAAAGTGCCTGCCCGTCGACACTGAAGAATAGCAATGGCTTCGTTGGGACAGCGGAAACCAGCTCCTGAGAGGAGGACGGGACGAGCTGCTCAATCCAACTTTTCTCGCCGTTCTGCTCCCGATAGAGCATACGGACGTCCGTCTGCGGTGCGTCGGTCATCGAGAGTGCTATTGAAACAGCACGCAAGGGCAACGTTTCCAGCGGCGCGCCGGGCAGCTGCCCGGATGCGCCCAGCACCTTTGAGACATCAAGGTATCCCGAAGCAAAGCGCGCACCTTGTGCAGGAAACTGCGCCACCGCGCGCTTGAAATCATCAGTCTCCACCAGCGTCGGCAGATTTTTCGGCTCTGCGGTCAGGACGTTACGAGCGACGCCCTCCTGCGAGGCCAGAGCCGCTACTCCGTCCCGCACAAGTACGGTGAGCTGCTGTTCCTGAGGCGGAACTGGAGCGCTCGCCGGATCAGCCTCTTGAGGAACCACAATGTTAAATCCGGTGCCCCCGTCGATCGCGACGTCCGCAACCTTCTCGCCTGACGCTGCCAACTCTTTCCGAATGGCCGCCATCTTTTCGGCAAGGTCGATGCCGTCAGAGCGAAATACGGCGCCGACCACAGGTTCAGCGCTCCCCCCTTCCGGCGGGGTCACGAAAAAGACCGCCTCGGAAAAAAGCTTCCGCCATGTTTGTTTATCATCGGGGTCCAGTCCCGCCGCGGAAAGAAACTTCTTTACCCGCTCTACCCGCTCATTCGATCCCTCGAGCATCGAGCCTAGGCTGGTGCTTCCGGCCCAAGGCGATTCGAGAAGTCGCCCATAGGCTTCGTGCGAACCGTTCCAAACGAAGAAACCGGCGGCATTGCCGGGGACGCGTTTGAGTAGCTCTGAGGCGAGCTCGACCTGGGCGACCCCCGAGGCTGTAGCGCCCACCACGCTCTGTGACGTCTGGGCCTTCTCCTCCTTCTTGCTACATCCAGCCACCAGGCCGGCGATGACGAGAAAACAAACCCCGGCAACGCGAAAAGAAAGTCTGCGCACGGAGAGAGAAGGAATCGCTTGTCGGAATACTCGCATAGAAATCACCCGGAAAACACGTTTGTGCACAGCAGAGCGAGATGTTCCGAACGCTCCGCGCCCAACTTGTCCTATAGCGAATCACCCGGGGTGGCAACTACGTAGAAAGGGCCTGTCGAAAAACGCAGTTTTTGGGGCGGGACCTACGCGCGAAGCTCACTTGAACGCGGAACAAGGCGTTCGTTTGCATTGAGTGAGGAAGTAGATTAGCGCGGAAGTATGTTGCAGCGGTGGACTAATGACCAATCGGGACAGGTCTTAGAAATCGCGACGGAATTCCAACAGCGCGTCACGATTCAACGGATCGAGACGAAGCGTCAGATTCTCGGAGAAGCGAACGCGCGGCTCGATCCCGTTCTTAGCGCTGGCATGGAGCTTGAACTCCACGAGCCGTCGTCCACTTGCGGTCGTTTCAGGGTCATCAGCGGCAGTGCTGGTGATCTCCTCATCCGACTCTCCATGCTCGACATCAAGAGAACCCTTTCCGTCTTCGATAAGGGTAAAAGTCGTCTTATCGCGGAGTTCCTTTGCCATCGATACCAGGCGGCGATAATGCCGCTCGAGGGGGGTCTGCTCGATGTGTTCAACAAGCGTGCGAGCGCTGTGATATAGCAGAAGCTTCTGAGCAAACGAACTTTGCTCCAGTTCGTCGACTTCATCGAAATCGACCACATCAGTCAAATATCGTAGGTATTGCCACCCGCGATAGTCTTCGAAAAATTCCGACTCATGCTTGGATTCAAGGATGATGCCGTCGACCGTATCCAGCCGGAAACTTTCAGCAAGTGAGACGGAAGATTCAACGCTGGCAATTCGGCTGCGCTGGCGCACGGTTTTGCTGAGCAATCGTTCATCGGCTTTCTTAGCCGCAGCGCCGGTCAAAAGCTTCGGTGCTCCTTGCGCATCAGCGGTTGAAGGCGCGAGCGCCCACCCGCAAAAAAGTGTGGTCCAAAAGAACGCGCGAAAAGCGGTGCTCCTAAAGAGCGGGCGCCTAGTCAGGGCGACGGGATCGCATTTAGCAAGGGGAATAATGCTTTTTCTCGTTGTCACAGCCGTCCTGGCACCCCCGATCTCACTTCACGATAATCCATGCTGCCGAATCCTGCTACACGCTTCCCGGTCTCCGCCCGATTCGATACCCCATGCAGGTATTATGATGAAGTACTGTCGACAATCGCTTTTGAAAGCTACTGCAAAAAATTGAATCGTTTTCGAATCGACTCGGTCCTGCGGAAACCACGCTATGAGCATGCTGAAAACCCTTTTCCGCA
>JAGRAW010000305.1 GCA_020434415.1 Bdellovibrionales bacterium | reverse complement strand
GATGGTCAGCTCTCTGCCGTTTTTTAGTGTAAAACATGTGAAGCTGAGCGGGGGAAACGCGGGCGTCAAGATCGTCGCCCTCGCTGCGCTCGTTGCCCTCGCGTGGAAATACAGCGGCATAGTCGTGCTTATCGGCAGTACGGGGTATGCGATGAGCGGTCCCGTAGGGTTCCTTTGGAGCCGCTATTTCCCGTCATCCTGGGAGCGCCAGCGGTCCTTCCTTGGGCTCTCCTCCCAGTAGAGCACGTCTCCCAATAGGATCTGCAGGGCGCTCTGCGCTGTTACGGACCTAACGAACCAATCACTCGCTCGTCCTTGAAACTTCAGGTCAGCGGCGATTTGCATCCTGAGCGTATATGTAGCCGACTCGTCCGCCGGTCGAACGTAGCTCGAGCCAGCGGCCCATGCGACGGGTAACGTGCACCGGAGTGTTCGGCTCGAGGCGCGCTAGCGACTGCGCAAGTAGTGACGGTGCTGCGAGTACCTCGGTTGGTGCGATCGTGTGGTACAACAAGGGCGGGTTGAAGACTTCGACGCTCTCGGAAGTGATCGGTTGTCCGTCTAAACCACGGTTGCCCGGGTTTCTCGCAGGGTCAGTGTCTCGAGGCTGACCATAGGTTCGACCTTCCGGATCAGAGTAGGTCGGATCAGCGCTGTCCGGCCGAACCGGGGCTCGACGAGGTGAAGTCCCGACATCTTCTATTTGGATGTCCGAATATCCGCCGGGAGTCTTCGAAGATCTCCCGGGATCGAGCAGTGGGACGTTGTTTTGCTTGATGTCGTTGCCTGCATCCGGGAGTTCCGAAAGTGATTCGAGCTGATCTTCGGTAGGCGCCGGCAAGGAGCGAACGTTTTTGGGATCTAGCGCGTCCTGGTCGACTTCCTGGCTCGGTGCGGCAGGATCGGCAGTGGGAGGTACTCCCAGCTGCTTGAGCCGCTCTCCGACCTTGTCGAGGTTGGTCGGCTCGACTTGTCTCGAAGCAACCTGCAGCGGCTCGGCGGCAGGGAGTAGCGGTGACTGGGGAGCTGGAGAGCTCAGTTCGATAGCAAGGCGCTCCGAGAAGGCCTTGTCCTGAGGTGTCGAGAAAACGAAAACGAAAGCGAGAAGCACAACTGCAGCAACCAGGCAGAACGCCAGCGCCCCCAGCAATAGCATCGTCGTTCGGGAGCTACCTTTCTCGAGTCTTGCTTTCGGTGCATCGAAGGGAGCGTCCTCCGCAGGCGTTTCCGCTGTTGCCGCCGCTTCCAGGATGTCGCGCGAGGTGAACGAGCCCGCAGCCCTTCGCTTTTCACCCGTAGCAGCAGGTATGGCGAATGAGCGGCGGCTTTGCTCGACCTGAGCGTGATTCTTTTCAAGTAACTCGAGATAGGGTTTCGCCTCACGCCGCAGCGGCGCCCGTTCACATTCTTCGTCGAGAAGGGAACCAAATGCCTCGTAAAATGCTGAACGCTCCTCGGCGTCCAGCGCGGTATCCAGCGCCCGGACTCGTGTGAGCATATGAACGGCAAGTCGCGGCTGACTTTTCTTGAGCAGAGCGGCGGCAAGCGCGGTAAAGGTCGCACAGCCGGGACGATGTAACTGAGGCCGTTCTTCGAGCGCCGGCGCAATTTCGTCGAGGGGGGCCGTCAGCGCTGTCGGAGGCAATGCTCCCGACCGAAGCTGACAGTACGCCCACCAGAGTTTTGTCTCCGGATCGCGAGGGTCCTCCACCAATCGCTGCTCGATGGCCGCCAATGCCTCGTCGTAGCGACGCTCCCTCACTGCCGCAGCCCAGGGACGGCCCGGCAAGGCTTCAGGGTGAAGGCGTAACCCCAGTGCTTCGAGTTGTTCTGCCGGCGGAAAATCGCTCATAGCGGGTTTAGACGCCTCATTTGCTGCCGGCTATTCACCGGTCCAAGAAAAACTCCTAAGCGGCCCGCTTCTGTTTCGCCTTGACCGGCCCCAGCTTCCATCTCGCGCAATAGATTACGGGGTTTGGGGATCTGGAGCCTGCCGAAATCCTGTCTCGGAATGCTCGCTACCCGCAGCGCCACCACTATTCCTATGGTATGGAGGGTAAGGGAAAAAAGCTAACGTTTCCACGTTTTTTGGGTTGAAGCGGGTTACCCGCCGCGAATCAGTATGACCGGTTATAAGGGTACCCGAGAGAACACGGGTATTGTATTCTTGGTCGTAAGGGCAGTCTCGAGCGGACAGCGAAGATGTAGGGTCAGGTATTGTTCTACTCCGCCCCCAAAAAAGTTAAACAGCTGAAATCTATGGTGGGCTCAGTATCGATGAGTAGACGTCTTGCCCATGGCGGTGTCTACCGACTCCTCCTGCTTTTGTTGGTGGGGCTGCTTTTACTGGGGGGAGCCTGGGGGTGTTTTCCCATGGGCCTCCCGGAGCACTTTGCTGGTTCCGGCGATGGTGAAGCCGTGCCTGCCGCACTTCGGTTCCCGCGGATGGCGAAGCTGAGGTCGGGGGCGCCGCAGCGCTTCGCCCTGGTCGTGCTTCCCCCGGGGCAAGACGAGCTGTTTGGGGCGCTGAAGGACGACGGTCCCGATACGCTCGGGTATCAGTTTCTTCTCGGCTTGATTCCGTTCACCCGAGTCTATCTGCAGCATGGTGCTCAGAGCTTTGCACATGAGGTATTGGTCGAACTCCTGCGCGAGCAAGGCTACACTCCCGCGGTAGTCGCCCATGCGGACCGGATCGCAGCAGCAAGTGCCCTCCGCCCGGCACTGGTTCTGTCGCTCGAGATCGAAGGCACCTCGCTGCATGCATTTGATGCATTTTTCTTTCGCGTACTATCACTTGAGAGCGATCTCACGCTGGAACGCTTCGACTCGACGGGTTCAACCGTGGTCCAGACCAAGCACCTTACAGCTGAAGAGTCCCTTTACCGGCGATTCGGCTATGGCCCGGCACTGGCTGCGCTTTTGCGCCAGAAGCTGCGTAGTGAGCTCACGACAGCCTTGCAAGCCATGGCGCCGCCAACTGCGTCTCGTGCCCATCCGGACGCGACGGAGCCGCTGGTCCTGGTGATGCTTCCGGCGCTTGCTTCAACCGCTGGAGAGACCCTAGGTCAGGCACTCGCCGACTCGTATGGCTATCCAAACAGCGAACCCTACGATTCTTTCGCCGTTCGCCGCATACTGCAGCGCGCGATTGCCGCTTCTTTACGTGAAGCCGGTCTCCGTGCGGTGGCGCTAGCGGATACCTCCAAGGCTTTTCGTGGCGCGCACGAATCCCGGCAGACGGTGTGGCAGCTTGCTGTTGACGCAGTGCAAGTGATTACGGATGAGCAGGAGGCGGTGCCCGGTATGGTGCTGCGTATGATGTTCACGTTGAGCGACGTCAGCAGTCCGCACCCCGTACTGCTCGAGCGATTATCCTGTGGGATTGACGATTTTGAACTGGCGGAGAGCGATGGGTATCGCGTGGTTACTCTGGAGCGCGCCGTGCATGCCGTGACCAAACACTACATTGCCGGTCAGAAGGACCAAGGCGGGAGCGCGCGCTGCGTTTCACGCCGATATGCAGCCGGGTCCGATGGGCATCTTTAGCCGACTGCTCGATCACCTTGCCGCTAAGGTAAAGGTGGAGACGTCCGTGCTGGAGAGTGTTCGACGCGCACTTGATGCGTCCGCAACGCCATCGCGGAATGTCATCTACACCCTACGCCGGGTCTCGCACCTAGAGCGCGCACTTCTGGAGCGTGTCTGTCGCCGTCTCGAGCAGGGGGCTTCCGGACAGCGCTTGCTTCCCGCTCCACAAGAGGTGATCTATCTGCGCAACCGAAGCGGTCATGAACTTACTGTGGGGCAAACCGCAAGGTTTCGCCGCTTCGTTCGCGGGATGCTTCGGGAACAGCTCGCGCGTTCGCCGCAACCTGTGTATGTGCCTGCCGCTTTTTTCGCCGGTCTGGGGCCGCGGCCTTTACCCCGCCCGACTCGGCTGCCGATTGATTTCCGTTTTGCACCGTTAGGTGATCTCTGGCTTCTGTTCGTGTACTGGTCGCATCGCGACGCTTTGCGGCTGGAGCTTAGCGAGCCGGTTGCCGGCACGGCATCGCAATCTGCCGGCGAGCTGTATCGGCGGCTTTCATTGGCACTGTACCGGCACGAAAAGCTTGCGCGCGGTCCCGCTCCCAAGTCTACGCAGACCGTCGAGCAGATCGTATTGTCCGGGGATCGTTTCGAGCGTCTACTGCAGGAGCTCGCCGTTGACGCCGCCGCTTCTCGCGAGCAGATGTACGAATCCGCGCGTCGGCGATTCCACGAGATTGCCGCGACGATGAACGGCGCCGCAATCCGGATTCTCTACCATGTACTGCACCCGGTGGTGCGGGCGGTTTTCGAAAAAGTGGAGGTGGGGGACTTGGAGCCCCTGAGGAAGGCCGTCGCGCAACATCCGGTCGTTGTACTGCCTTCTCACAAGAGTCATTTCGACTACATTCTAATCAGTTGGTTGCTATATCACGAGAAGCTCCCGCTACCGTATGTCGCAGCTGGTGCGAATCTGAATTTCTTTCCGGTCGGCGGGTTGATGAAGGCTGCCGGAGGGTTTTTCATTCGGCGGACTATCGGCAACGATCGGCTCTACAAGCTCGTACTCGACAACTATCTACAGTATCTGATCAAACGCGGCCATCTAGTTGCCTTCTACATCGAGGGGGGGCGCAGTCGTTCCGGTGCTGTTCGAGCGCCCCGTCTCGGTTTGCTGAAATATCTGGTGGCGGGGTGGGCTGCCGGAGGGCGCGACGATGTGATGTTAGCGCCGCTCGGTATCAGCTACGAGCGAATCGCGGAAGAAGAGGCGCTGGTGCGAGAAGAGCTGGGCGAGGGAAAGCAAGCTGAGAATCTCCGAGCGTTTTGGCGACTCAAGGGGATCCGCCGTCGACGATTCGGTTCCGTGATGGTGCAGGTGGGGACTCCCATTTCACTGAAGGCCTTCCGCGCGGAGCACGAAGAGGAAGGCGGGGGGCATGCTGCGGATGACCCGGTATTGATCGAAGATCTTGCCTTCGCTATCGCGCGACGAATCATGGACTGTACAGCGCTGACCGGAACATCGCTTGCGGCAACGGTGCTCCATACCTATCCTCGATTCGAGGGAGCCGTAGAGGATGTCGCGCGCAGGATGCGGACGTTGATGACTCTCCGTGCGGTCGCTCTGGGGTTTCGAGATGCGGCAGCTTGGGACGCTGCGACGACCCTTGGTGATGCTGCAGGTCAGCAGATACTCGATGCGCTTCAGGTCGGCGGCACCCTTAGAAAAGCATTTCATCAAGCACCACTCGAAGTCGCACTTCGCCTTGTCGTGGAGCGTTTCTCCGCTGTCGGGTACGCCGATTCTGTCGATGGCGAAGGGCGGTCACATGTCTACGTCACGCCTGAGCAACGATTGAGAACGG
>JAGRAW010000304.1 GCA_020434415.1 Bdellovibrionales bacterium | reverse complement strand
GAGCTTTTCGCTTCAGTCCGGGCAAGCCGGGATGAGCGCGGAGAGCTAGTCTTCCGTGCGCCGCCGCAGCAGGCGGAGGCAATCGCGGAGGTGTTTCAGCAGATGGCATCGCTCTTTCGCCGGGGGTAGACGCCTGCTTGATGCATGCCCCCCTCGTCGACTCTGAGCAATTGAGCAAACGCCTCGACCGTACGCTCGGGGCGTTCGCTCAAATGCTCAGAGTCGGACTTACAGAGTCGGACTTACTGAGTCGGACTTACTGAGTCGGACTTACTGAGTCGGACTTACAGGAGTCGGACTTACAACCGCTCTAGCGCGAGCTGGATGTTGCCTTCTACTTGCTCGATGGTGAAAGGCTTTAACAGGTAACTGCTTACGCCCGCGTTTAGCGCTTCGTTTAATTCTTCCTTCGTGACGTCGGAGGTGATCATGATGAACGGCTTTGTCGGGCCGTGTTTTTGGCGGAAGTTTCTTAGGACTTCGACGCCTTTCATGTCGCCGAGGTGAAAATCACAGAACACGAGATCGAACTTTTGAGCGGCCATCATCTCGATGGCCGCTGCGCCTGAGCTTGCTTCTTAAACGTTCGAAATCCCCAGCTCTCCCAGTAGCCGACGAAGGACGCGGCGGGGCGCGCGAACATCGTCAATCACCAGAGCCAACGCAATCTTTGCCTGAAAATTTTTCAAAGGAATGCTCATCTCCATAGTCCGTGCTCGTGCGCGACGTTACCGCGTGAGCCGCACAATAGCATCCATGAGTTTCTCGTAATCTATAGGTTTATATACACAATCATCGATACCCGCATCCTGACAGGACTTCTGGACACCTGGAAGCGCATCGGCCGTCAAGGCAATAATTGGTGTCAGCGACTTATCGTTCGAAAAACTTCGAATATACCTTGCAGCTTCAAGCCCTCCCATTCGTGGCATGTGGAGGTCCATTAGAACAAGATCGAAGTCCTCCCGTTTCAATAATTCAAGGGCTGCAAGGCCGTCTTCCGCGATCTTCACACTGTGCCCGTCCAAGCAAAGAAGCCGGGAAACGGTGTCCTGATTTACTTGATTATCCTCCGCAAGAAGAATTTTCAGGGAGCCGGCTCGGGGTGCGCACTCCGCGCGCAAGTCCTGTATCGCATCAAAAATCGGACCTTTCTCATAGATACCGCTCGGCGTCCGATCAAGCGGCAGCGAAAAGTGAAAAACTGTTCCGACTCCCACTCTACTATTCAACCAAATCTCACCCTCCATGAGTTCGACAAGCCGGTAGCAAATGCTCAGCCCCAGGCCGGTTCCCCCGAAATGTCGTGTCACAGAGCTATCTGCCTGCGTGAACGGCTCAAATATGTCTCGGAGTTTGTCGTCGGGAATTCCGACTCCCGTATCGGCAACGCTAAACTGCAGGACGACAGATTCTGGTCGTACACTCTTGACCTTCGCGTAGACGATGATTGCCCCCGCTTCCTTGGTAAACTTGATCGAGTTGCCGATCAGATTGGTTAGGATTTGCTCAATTCGCAGCGGGTCGCCGATGAGATATGTCGGCATATCATCGGAAACAAACAGATGTGAAACTTGCTTCATTTCCTCGAACTGAACTGAAAAGCGCTCCATCAATTGCTCGAGAAGCTTACGTGGATGGAATCGACGAGGATCAATGAAGAGTTTGTCAGCATCTAGCTTCGAAAAGTCCAAGACATTGTTGATCGTGGTGCGAAGGGAGAAGGCGCAAGCTCGCATCGTATTCAGATCTTCGATAGTATCTTCCGACAGATTCGCGCTCCTCAGCATGAGGTCAGAGAGCGAGACGATGCCGTTCAGCGGAGTACGTATCTCGTGGCTCATCGTTGCAAGAAACTCTGACTTCACTTTCGCGCTTCTCAGCGCTTCGTCGCGTGCATTCTCTATCTCGCGCTGCGCTTTGCGCTCGAGCGTCACGTCTCGAAGCACCGCGACAATTCCGCCCACTTCATTCTGACCATGCAAAATAGGCGACAAATTGCAGACTATTGAGCGATCCCCGCCGGAGCCGTCACAAATGACGGTTTCCAACGTCAAGGTCTGAGGAATGCGAGTCTCATCCTGGACCTGCTCGGGAGCCAAGGGAAGTAGCTGGCTTTTATCGACGTTTATCAATTCGTAAAAGAATGTTCCGAGCAATTGTTCACTACTGAGCGCCAGAATATTCGCGGCAACTCTGTTCGCGTACGTGACGTGGAAGTCGTCGGTCAGGATACAAAGTCCTTCTCCCAACGCAGCAATCACTGCTCGAAGTTTGTCGCGCTCCTTCGTGAGCGCGGATTCGGAGGTATGCTTCAGCGAAGCGTAGAGATCAGACATTTCTTGAGAGCTGATATCCAAGGAGCGCTCAAGAATGTACCGTTCTTCGTCAGCCTGCTGATACGTGCTGCTAACTCGCTCGACAAACTTCTGCCAATCAAGTTCGTTTGCCGGCGGTTGAGAATAATCGAAGCCGTATTTTCTAAGCTGCCTCGCGAGAATGGGATGTAACGGATTCGTCATTGCGGATCGGCTTTCTCCGAGAACGTAGTAAGGGTCATCGTCTGATTGTGCAGGTCACATACTCCGGAGAAATTTGGGGATATCTCCCCGTAGGAATAGAATCCAATTTGCTTGGTGGTACTGGGAAGGATGCTCAAGATTGCCTCTAGCTCCTCTTCCGCCGTTTCACCTAGAACGAGGCGTCTTCCAACGCAACTGATCGCAATACTCAGCACTTCCTGATTGGAGATCAAGGCCGAAATGCTGTCTCGAGCCGCCTCAGCTGCTTGAGCCGCGCCTTCCACTAATCGATCGGGAGTGCATCTCATCAACTTAGCTCGACAGCCTTGCGGAATGTCGCCAGCAAACGTCATCGAACGCTCTTCATCCGATATGGACAAAATCGTGCGCACGAGTGAGTCGCTGTTGTCGTCCTTCTGACGAATCGATAGGGGAAACAGCAGTCCGGTTGCCGGCAGTCCGTCAGCTCGCTCCCCTAGATACTCACGATAAAGCTCCAAGGCTGGACGTCCGTCTAGTTCAAACAGGACGTTGCCTTCAGATCGAGTGACTTCTCGCTCGATACCAAACTGGTCCCACCCACCTCGAGACCCGTGCCCGACTACCAGATTGTTTCCGTAGAAACCGACAGCAACTACCTTATTTTCACAAAGACCGGTCGAATCGAGTATCCAGGTGCGTTCGAAGTCCTTCCCGTCTCCCGCTAAGCCACCGGTGACAATGACTTTCTCAGGCAGTACTGAAGTAAGCCCCTTTATGAGCTCTGTGCCGTTCACGCGTAGGCCATCAGAAATTACAAATATCGCGGAAAGCGAATCTTCCAGCAGACTCTCTGCCAATCTTCGACCGATAACGTGAGAATCATGGGGTGTGTCGATAGTGACGGAATGGCTTCGCACTTCGGTCGAATCAAAGCGGGCGACCGCGACGCAAAGAGAATCATCGAGCAACTGGTCGCCAAAGATCTCTCCGGAGGTTGAGCAACCAACAACCGCCGAGCTTGGAAATGCTCGTAGTACTTCCTCAAACGGTTCTGGATTATCGAACAACGCTGGTGAACTAAATGCGAGTACGAGCGACCGAGGTGAATCAAGTTCGGTTGCTAGGGCGGTGTCCCAGGTTCCGTTCAGTTCTCTTCGATGCAGCGAAGTTTTCATGAAACACGAAAACGTTGAGGATTTAAGAAACTCGACGACCTGCTCCGAACGAACGGCGTCTGACCAGGAATCCAAAATCGGCCCAACCATCGGTAAACTTTATCCTGTGGTCCCAAGACTCCGATCTTCAAGCATTTCAGTTTGTGAGTGTTCTCCGAACGTCCGCTAAAGCTACGTTGTTCTGTTACCGATACGAATTTGTGATGTAGGTGCTCGAACACTGGTCAGCCTTACGTTTCATCGCAAACCCAACCAATAGTCATAGTAGGGAGTTAGCATGGGCGAGCACCTTGAAAGCCGAGACTCGTTGCCCCTGAACGCGAAAACTATCACCCACCCACCGATGATAATTCGCACGGTGGCCGCGGAGGGCTTCTGCCGCGCAAATGACGAGTTTCTTAGCAAAGTTGGATTCACTGCGGCGGACCTCGGTGCGAAGGAGTTCGTCGAATGGATCGTTCCCGAAGACCTTGCTGTCTTTCAAGATACGCTTGCGGGAAAGATTTCTGAATGTCAGGTCCGACACAAGACTCGGCTTGCAGACCCGATTTCTCTTCACATCCGAGTAACGGAGCAAGGCGATGGTCCGGTCGTTCTCGGTCGGTTCCTCGAAGGCTGTCCCACACGAGCTGGTTCATCTTCGCGGAGCACACCTCTTGACGAAGAAGACGAGGCTACGGTCAGTGGCACTCTCCATACGATTGCCCGAATAGTCGAAGAACAGAATCCAGGCTACAAGTGTTCGATCTTGCTCGTTGCCGATGGACGTTTTGTAAGGGGGGCGGGACCAAGTCTGCCGGAAGAGTATAACGCAGCGATCGACGGATTCGCCGTCGGGCCGACGGTGGGATCGTGTGGAACTGCGATCTTCTGGAACGTGCCTGTAATAGTGGAGGACATTCAAGCAGATCCGCTCTGGGCTCCGTTCGCCGAATTGGCAAAGAGAGCCGGAGTAGCTTCCTGCTGGTCTCATCCTTTTCAAAGCAAAACCGGGAATGTGCTGGGCGCGCTTGCGTTCTATTCACCTGAGCCCAAGGCACCAACCGCTGAACAATTGTTACGGTTGAGAGCTGCGGCAAAAATGACCGGCCTTGCAGTTGAGCGGGGGCGAGCTGAAGAAGCGCTGCGAACCAAAAGGCAGCGTGAGCTTGAACTGGAAGAGCAACTACGGCAATCAGCCAAAATGGAAGCGCTTGGCGTGCTAGCCGGCGGCTTGGCTCATGACTTCAACAATATTCTCGCCACTATTCTAAGCAATGCAGAGCTAGCGCGCGATCTCTCTCAAAGTAATCCCGACGTCAAGGAGATGCTGAGTGATATCGTAGACGCTTCCAAGAGAGCCGGTGAATTCTGTCTTCAGTTGTTATCCTACGCAGGGCGTGGGTCGCTGACCAGAACTGAGATAGAAATTGGAGCACTCATTCCTGAGGTGAGCAAGTTAGTACAAGCGGCTATTTCGAAGAAAACAGTGCTGAAGTATTCCCTGCCTGAGCGGCCAATTCATATTGTAGGCGATGAAAATCAGCTGGTACAGGTGCTGATGAACGTTATTACGAACGCAGCTCATGCAATCGGCGAAAGCGAGGGTGAAATAGTCGTGAGCACAGAGGCTGCTGTCTACGATGAGGAGGCCCTCGAATACCTCAGTCCAAAAGTGAAACTTACGCCAGGTGAGTATGTTCGGCTAAATATCTGCGATACCGGTTCGGGAATGGACGAGGCGACGGTCCAG
>JAGRAW010000303.1 GCA_020434415.1 Bdellovibrionales bacterium | reverse complement strand
AGCCGCTCTTCCCTCCCGCATCAGGGTTGTGTGCACTCGCGTCGAATGAAGTTCCTATCGACGAGTAATCGGGAAGGGTTCGTGGGTTATGGTACTACGCTTGGCACCCGTAGTGGTCTTTCACGTTTCAAAGTGATTGCGCCGCCGCTTTCGAAATCATATTCGGCGACAGTTCCGCTCAGCGTTCCGAACGGCGCAGTAGTGGTGATAGTTATCTGACCGAAGTTGGCGGCTGGAAGAGAGCTGAATATCAAGTCTGTTCTCGTATTTGCTTTCACGACAAACTCCTGCTTGTCGACTTGCACGGCACCATTCGAATCGACGATCGTGACGAACACCGATTGATCCAACAACGCCAGGCTCTGCATTTCTACGATTGCTACGCCGGCGAAGAATCGATTGTAGGAGCCGAGTAGCGTCGTTTCCCTGCACTGCACCGTTGCAGGAGCTGCACCTCCCGGGTTTGATTCGGCGACCTCTTCAATCGCAAACCGATAACGCCCGGTCTTTTGCGCAATAAGATTGATCCTCGCTCGAGCGCGCTCCACTGACTGCACACCATTTGCACGCGGCATAGCCCCGGGATACTCAGTCCCGGTGGCAGTAACCGTAATGCTCTGGTCGTCGGGGTCGAAAGCCGTAGTGCTGAAGACGAAGTAGTCGTCATTTGAAGTAGACTGGAACGTCGTCAAGATGACGCACTCGTAGCTTTTGTCGGCATGCAGCTGCACGGCTATCTCGTCGTCACTCGAAATATCGAAGGGCGTAGCGAAACTATACGCGGGACTTCGCAGAACCGTGTCTTGCGCCTCGGCGTGGGAGCCCGAGGTCAGCATAAGGTGAACGAGCAGCGCGGTAGAGAGTATTTTCTTCATGCTACAAACCTTATTGAGTAAATCTCTATTTATCAAGCGGGGCAGTTAAGGCAAAGGCTGCTCGGCCACAAAGTATGGCTGCACCGGCAAGGTGCTGAAAAACGCTTTCGAGCAATCCGTCAGAGCGTCTCTAGCGTGGTGAGCACCGAGGGGACGTAGGACCCGCCAAAAAGGTTTGCATGATTCATAAGATGGTACAGGTTGTGAATCACCTTGCGCTGCTCATACCCATCTTCTAAGGGAAACACTTCCTCGTAGGCTTCTCGGAATGAACGAGGAGGACTGCCGAACAGTTCAAGCATCGCAATGTCGGCTTCACGGTCTCCATAATAAACTGCCGGATCTATCAGGGCGGCACCCTGTTTCGACCAAAAGACATTCCCTGACCACAGGTCTCCATGGAGCAAGGACGGAATCTGCCCGTCCCGATGGAGCTTGGAGATGATCAGGTCTCGTTTCGCCTCGAATAAGCGCTCGGCGGTCTGAGTGAACCAACCCTTTGACCGACCCAGCGATGCTTGAGGTAATAGCCTACGCGTAGAGAAGAACTCTCCCCAGGAACATTGAGCCGCCTCCGCTTGTCGATTCACTTGGGGAAGCAGGCCGATGAAGTTATCCCGTGCCAACCCCCAGCGGTCGGATGAAGTTTGGTGAAGCCTGGCCAGTGCTCGACCAAACTCTTCCTGCTTCTTAGGTGTCGCGGTATCAGCTTCCAGCTTCTCCAACAACAGTAGCGAAAGATTTCTGTCATCGAGACGCTCTTCAAAATGCACGACTCGAGGAACACGGATCTCCCCCGGTTCGGCAAGGGCCTGCAAACCATGCACTTCAGCCGCAAAAAATCCCTCCGGGGGCTCGTGATGGTATTTGAGAAAGAATTCTTCTCCGTCGGAAAACGAAACGAAAAATGCTTCGTTAATACTACCGCCGTGAGCACGACTACTGGAAACGATCTTACTTCCGTAAAATCGCTCCAAGGCGGTGCACACATTCGGATCGATCATTCGCGCCATTCAAAGCAAAAACGGATTTATGACCTCTAACTCATCGAAACTCATTTGATGCTGAAGATCCTCTGTGTATAAAACTTTACACATCGACTGCCTTGCTGCGGCAACAATGCAGGAATCATAGAAGGAGATAGAGAAACGATGATGCAGTTCAAGGGCGGCATCATAGAGAGCGATTGAGCTATGAATGTTGCATAGCGGCCGCAGCACCATCGACATATAAACTAAGGAGTCGGAATGGGTCAGGGGTGTGGCGAACTTTCGGGTCGCGACATTTAAGAACTCCTGAATGACTTGAAAGCTAACAACTCCGCTTGCCGTTCTAAGTCCGCGCTCAATTATCTCGTTCGCGATTCGACGTTTGTCAGGGTTTGAATTGTCAAAAGAGTAAACGAAGATATTGGTATCGATGAAATACCTATCGTTCATTTAACTCCTCCCGAGAAAAATGCTTGCCGGCGTTGGCATACGAGAGCTGGTCCATCAACCGAGCATAGCTCGCACCCGCTTGGTCCCGCGCCCGGTATTGGCCAAGCCATTCTCTAAACAAAGCGTTTAGAGTGGTGTGCTGCGACTCGGCAATTCGCCTCGCCGTCTTGATCAGCTCTTCATCAGCGCTGAGGGTAATGTTCTTGAGCTTCATCATTCTCTCCATGGCGACCTCTCTAATTTCAAGAAGCGCCTCTGGCCACACTGGAATAGTGTGCACTAACTTAGTGTCAGCGTCAAATCGGTGAGGTAATTGAGCGTACTCTCTGAATTTTTTGTCAGTAGGAACGGAAGAAAGGAGGCGGCAAACAAGGGAGCAAACAAGGGACACCCACCGACTCGGTTGTCGGTTTGAAATCCCTATTCGTTACTCGGCCCTTACTCCTGGGGTCGATCGCCAACTAGATTCTCTCCCGGTGCAAAGTCGGGTTGCGGCACAGAATCGGAGACCGTCCCGACAACGTCGGCCAATGCTCGCCGGTTGGTGAGCAGTTGTTCGCTGCGGAGGAAGACATCCTCGGGAACACCCATCGCTTTCTTGAGCAGAACGTCGCGGTCCCAAGCATTGTCCAGCTTGAAGATGTAGCGGGCGGTTGCGGGTGAGATATCTTTGAGTTGATACCACGGAGACACTAACGGAAAGAACTGAAGCGGCCAGTCGCTGCCGTAAATCAGTCTTCCGCTGAGGTAGTCCAGCTTGAGAGCTGCGGAGAGGTAGCCCATTTTGTTGATTTGCGTCAGGCTCGAGATGTCGGCGTAGAGGTTCGGATACTTCTTGAACAGGGGCAGGAGGCGATAAAAATTATCGACCCCTTCTTTTTCGCCGGTGGTAGCGATATGAGCGGCGATAACGGTCACTCCGAGTCGCAGCGGCAGCTCGAGACGCTCAGGGTCGTTGAAGTCGTCTTCTGAGCGGATAAAGGAAGCTTCTTTCCCGGCGTGTGTTAGAAGCGGTAGGTCGAGTTCGATTAGCGATAGGTAGAAGGGGATGAGGCGTTCATCCGCGGGATCGATGTGCATTATCGACGGGATCCACTTGACCAATACGGCACCCTGCCGCTTTGCCGAAACCAACCGTCGAAGCGCATCAGGTCGATAGGGGTTGATACTCGCGCCGAAGAGCAGATTGTCGTGCTTTGCGGTCTCCTTCACTACAAATTCATTGGGAACATACACCTCGGTCTTCTCGCGATCGAGCTCGCCGGCTTCATTGACAACACCATCGAGGGCAAGGACCACGGCACGTCCGACGTGTCGCGATTCGGAAATCAAGTTCGACAGATGTTCGACTACGACGCCATCCCCTCTTTCGAGGAGGCGTTCTTCAGTGATGCCGAAAGCGTGGAGGTAGAACCGGAACTTGTAGCTGTCACGGAGCTGCGGTGAAATAAAGCAGCCGCTGTTGCCGGCGCCGATCCCGGCGACATGAACGTGCATATCAAGATAATCGGAGTCGGCAGCCTGAGCGATTTCCGCGGGCGGATCTCCGAGGGGGAGCTCGTCCAGCAAGAACCAGAGCATGACAAGGACCCCGAGTAGGATACCGAGGATCGCACTGCAGAGCTTGAACAGCCCGGCGGCAAGGCCAAAGACGGCGCGAAAGATGGTCCCGAGGAAGAACACCACAGGCAACTCCTTAGTTAGCTGCTTCTAATCCGGATTATCAGGGTGGCTCGCCACCGTGTCAGATGTCGGGACGAGTCCTCACGATACTCTGCCATCCTCGGTGCGGAGGAGAAACCTTTTTCGGCGCCGGGCTTAGGGGAAGCGGGTAGACAAAGTAGCCGGGCTATTGGCTAACCGGACGGCCCACCGCCTCCCAGCGCTTTATCTGCCAGGCGACCCGGGCAGTCGCGAGATGGTTGCCCGAGCGATCCTTTACCTCGGCTTGGACCGAGACTACGACCGCATCTTGGGCCGAGAGGGGATCGATAACCTCAGCTCGGATCCACTCAAAGGGGAGGGAGAAGCGTACGACGGCATCCTCTCGACCTTGATAATGATAGTCCATGTGGAGCGATTTCATCAGCAGTCGGTAGTCCGTGCTTTGCAGCATCTGGAGCAGGACCAAGCCGCTGGCATACTCGGCAGCTGTTGCCAGGGCACAGGCATGCAGTCCTCGCACATGATTGCGGTTTGACCGCCGGTAGGGGAGCACAACCGTAATCGCATTAGCCGAAAGCTCAGTGACGGTCAGCCGATGAGGGGCGTTGAACGGAATGGTCTGCCACAAGACCATGTTTAACACACGGCGCCAAGGGCGCGACGTGGTTGCTTTTGCCAGGAGAAGTCGCAGCGCTTCGTTCATTCCGAGCGAGCCGCTCGCATCTTGCGAAAGAGCCCCTTCAACGAGTCACGAGGAAGCAGTTGCGTCAGGAAGTTGAGCTGTCCGCCGCTTAGTCGTTCTCCTCCGTCTACGTGTAAGCATTCGCCGTTGATATACGAAGCAGCATCGGAGATGAGGAAGGTGGCGGCAGCAGCCAGTTCGTGAGGTTCACCGAAGCGCTTGAATGGCTGTCTCAGTCGATACTGATCTTCGAACTCTTGGTTGGGCACCAAACGCTTCCAGGCGCCCGGTGTGGGGAAGGGGCCCGGTGCAATGGCGTTAACCCGGAATCCGTACTCGGCCCATTCGTAGGCCAGTGTCGTGGTCAGGGCGTAGTCTCCCGCCTTCGCGCACGCGGAGGGAAGCACGAAAGCGGAGCCGGTTTCCGTATAGCTGGTAACGATGTTGAGGATGACGCCGGGGCGCTTGTTCGCAATCGCGCGGTTGCCGAAGGTGTGGGAGCAATTGAAGGTGCCGTGGAGGACGATATCAATTACCGCCTTGAATCCTCCGGGTGAGAGATCCTCGGAGGCGCTGTAGAAATTCCCGGCGGCATTGTTGACCAAGGTAGTGACGGGGCCCAGTTCGCTTTCGAGATATTCGAACATACGTGCGACACTTTCATGATCGCGAACGTCGGCTTGCACTGTGAGCACTCGACGACCGTAGGGTTCGAGCGTTGCACGCGCGGCATCGAGCCGCTCGGGTGTGCGGCCGCACACGGCG
>JAGRAW010000302.1 GCA_020434415.1 Bdellovibrionales bacterium | reverse complement strand
CTCAGCTCGACGGCCTTCTGACCGTCTTCCGCCTCCAGCACAGCGTAACCGCTTGAGCGCAGCACCTCTACCAGCAGTGACCTGACGCTGCCTTCGTCTTCGACGAGCAGTACCGTCTCGCTGCCCTCCCTCAGTTCCTCGCGTCCAAATGTCCGTTGCACGACAAGATCCGCTTCTGCTTCCACGGCACTCAAATACACTCGAAACGTTGTCCCCTCACCAGGCTCGCTTTGGACGACAATGTGACCGCGGCTGGACTCCACGATCCCGTAGACGGTCGACAGGCCTAGCCCCGTCCCTCTTCCCGGCTCCTTGGTCGTGAAAAACGGTTCGAACAGACGCGCTTTCACGTCCGCATTCATGCCATGCCCGTTATCCGTGACTTCAAGCATCACGTAGGAACCTGCCGGTAGAGGTTGCGGCTCGCACGATGCTTGTACCGACTGCACCACATTGGCAGTACGAATGCCGAGCTCACCACCATCGGGCATCGCATCCCGCGCATTGATAACGAGGTTAATCAATATCTGCTGCATTTGTCCTGCGTCCGCTCGCGTATTCGCTAGTAGCGGGTCAAGCTCGATCTGCAAGGAAATGTCCTCGCCGATGAGTCGGCGCAGCATGCGTGAAGTCTCTTCGACAACGGTATTCAGGCTGAACACACGCGGGGTCATGATCTGCTTTCGACTGAAGGTAAGCAATTGATGCACGAGAGCACCTGCTTGTTCACTCGCTTTACGAATTTGAAACAGTTCGTGTCGATGCGGACTTTCCGGGGGCAGACGATGCAGCAGCAGTCCGGAATAGCCCAACACGGCTGTTAGAAAGTTGTTGAAATCATGCGCCACTCCACCCGCCAGACGGCCGACCGCTTCCATCTTTTGTGACTGATGAAGCTGCGCCTCCAGCTCCAGCTGATCGGTGATATCGGTCAGTAGCGCCACGGCACCGTAGCTACTTCCGCCACCTGGACGGTAGGGTGACATCGCAAGACTCATCCAACGACGTGAGCCATCTTTACGGCGAACGTGAATATGTTGCACACCCGCCCCTCGGAGTCGTGAAAGACGGTCATACGAGGCAGCCTTGGATAACGACGTTTCCCTCTCCGGCACCAGCAGACTGAATAATCTTTTTTCGGACGCTTCGGAGCGACTGTAGCCTGTCAGTTGTGTAAAGCGATCGTTGACGTATTCGATACATCCGAATCGATCCAGCAACACAAGACCGTCATTCAAGCTCTCCACGACGCTCCGAAAGCGAATCTCGGACTTCTTGCGCGCATGCTCTGCGTTCCGTCGCGCGAACGCGGTAACAAACAGTGGTGCCATCGTTCGGAGCAGTTCATCGACATTTGCACCCCAGGAGCGTCGAGCACCTGCACTGATAATCGCCAAACACCCGACTGTCATTCCGGTTTGCTCGAGAGCGACCGCCGCAAAAGCGTGGCTACCGAGAGCGGATACGTAGCGGCGTTCCCGCTCCGCGGTATCGGGAAGCAACGCAATATCTTCCACGACGACAAGCTTCTTCTCGCGCAGTTGGCTCGACAACCAAGGGAAGTCGTCGGCAGGAACGTCGCGAGTCCACTGCGACTGCTGCTCCATGCGGCGCGAAGACCACTCATGGGTGCACTGCATGCGACCATGACCACCGCTGCACAGCCAAAGAGAAGCATGTTCAACCCCCGCAAACTCCCCGACACGTTCAAGTGCTTGCCGAATCTTGCCGTCGACTTCATGCGCGTCCATCCGGATGAACATCGTTAGCAGTTCGCCGACGAGCTGCTCATAGTGGATGCGATATGAAAGTGCCTCCGCGAGGCTGCGTTGGCGGCGGGCATTTCGCAGGCATCGCTCGATATCGCGATACGTAAACCGCTCCCTGATAAAAACGTCGGCGTCTTCGGAAGCAAACAGCGCTTCCTGAGCTTCATCGACAAGATAGAGAACAGAGCTGCCAATGCGAGTTGCATGAGCCTGGCATAAGGCTTGAACTGCAGGGAACTCGTCGAAGGCCCCGTCGATGACATAGAGCTGATGGCTGTTTGCCAGCAATGCTTTCAGCATCTGATGATAGGAGTGGGCCTGCTCAACCCGAAGCCGTACTGCTGAGAGCGCAATCGTCTGGCTGAAATGTCGGAAGTGCCGATCCTGGGTGACGGCATACAGAAGGTTATGCTGCGGGGCAGATTCCACCGTTCCTACACTTCCGTCTTAACCCATACGATATCGAAGCGGCGCCTACAGTGTATCCGCGCCGAACAGGGTTAATCTAGTGTCCTGCCTCATTACTTCGCTGAAAAAGAGCAGGAGCTTATTCGCAGCCCGAGGCCGGGAAAAATCGACGTCATTTCGCTAGTGGGGGCGCCGACTTCTAGCCCGAACCCGATCGGGGCACGGGGGAATCGATGAGCGCTCCACTTCGGACAGCCAATCCCGAAGGAAATGCCCATCGACTACGCATACATGCTCTGCGGCGACAAGAGTGCGCGGGAGCCCGCGGCACCCGGTGAAAGGCGGGGAACTCTGAGGACTTGGGGGTATCAGGAAGGTGAATCAGGCTCATAACAGTGCTGGAAGCATTGGTATGACGCCGGCACCCGCTAGGAAACGGGAAAGAAAAACAAGTAGTTAGAAATGGCCAGGGCGCGCCCTGACGCTCGATCCTACTGTCGCTATGAAAATCCGAGTCGCATTCTCAAAAAAGCAGAAACTACTGCTGTGGTTCACGATTCCGCTTGCGATGCTGGTGTATCATTGGGTGTCCGTTTCCCAGGAGGTCGACCGCCTTGTCGCGCGTTTGGAGCGAGGGGCTCCAGAACAACGCATTGAAGCGGCATACGCTCTCGCGCAGATGGGTTCTTCCGCCGGAGGAGCGGTCGATGCACTGGGGAGCGCAATACGAGATCCGGACGCGCAGATCCGTGCCGCTGCGACTGCTGCGCTGGTGCAAATCAGCCGTCGCGATGCCATCAAGGCGCTCTCCGATGCCTTCGACGACCGTAACACGGCGGTGAGACTTGATGCTGCCGAGGCACTCGACCGAATCGGCAGCCCCAAGGCTCGAGAAATTTTGGCGCAATCTGAAGCGCACAGCGCCCGTTCCTATGAACGCGCCCGAATGTCCGGATGGGTAGACCAGGTCCGCCGTGAGCTCCGCCAGCAAGAGAAGGAACGTTATCGACGTCACCGGAAAATGTACGACCGACAACCCGGTCGATGACCATGGCGCAGCAAGGAGAGCACATGAGCAAGATAGATGCCTTCATCGCCGAATCCCTCGCTTCCGGCGTGATGACGCAAGATCGGCACGACGAAATCATGCTGCTGATACAGCGTGACGGCGAAATTGACGAACAGGAAACCGAGCAGCTCTCTCGCCTCTTTCGAGCGGTGCAGTCCGGACAGATAAGGGTTGTCGACAACTCGGAGAGTGCTGTCGATGACGGGCCGGAGCGGGATGCACATTTGGAAGCGACACGCGCGGCCCTCGAGAGGGATGCTCACCGAAACGCTCCCCCCGCACCAAGCGCCAATCGTTCGGAGCGGGTGGTAGATCTGCCGCCATTGAGCGAAGGAACGCCTGCTCCCGAGCCGCAAGCAACGTCGCCGGCAGCTCATTCACACGTGGCGTTCGAGGAGGCGCACGACGACTACTCGGTCGCAGCCTTGTTGAAGCGAGCGCGTGTTCGGCGGACGACGGGCCGTACCTTCGAATTACAGAATGACCGCCTCCTCGACGTGAATTTAAACGGCAAGGTCTGGCTGAAAGCCGGGGCAATGGTCGGGTACTGCGGAATTATCAAATTCACTCGCGAAGGCTTCTTCGAGCACGGCGTCGACAAGCTCATGAAGAAGGCGATGACCGGAGAAGGCGCCGAACTTACGAAGGCTACGGGGCAGGGCAATTTGTACTTGGCGGACCGCGGCAAGAAGGTCTCCATCGTCAGCCTTGTCGGTCATTCATTAATTGTCAGTGGACGGAATTTGCTCGCATTCGAAGAGACGGTCCAATGGGACATTAGCTTCATGAAGCAGCTGGCGGCGATGTGGGCCGGCGGCTTGTGGAACGTTCGGATGAGCGGCAACGGACTCGCAGCAATCACGACCCACGGCGATCCGATCGTATTGCGCGTGACACCCGCCGAGCCAGTCATGACGGACGTGCACGCAACCGTTGCCTGGTCGGGCGGCCTTGCACCACAAATAAAATCTGACATTTCCATGCGCACCCTCGTCGGTCGGACGAGTGGCGAGACCTTGCAAATGCGATTCGAGGGTGACGGCTTCGTCATCATTCAGCCTTATGAAGAAGCTCCCGACCGCAGTCAAGAAGGTGCTACCTAGCACCGGGCAACTCCTTTCAGCACCCTGAGAAGTCGAGTGATGGACCATCCGTCAGATGGCGTAGTATCTACTACCCATGAAGATTAGCACTCACCACATTGCAACTACAGTGCATGGCCGCTGCCTTATCGCGTCACCAGATTGGGCGGCACCAACGGGTTGGCTGGTCGGCTTTCACGGCTATGCAGAGTCGGCACAGGAGCAACTGGAACGTCTCCTACCGATAGCCCCGGACGGTTGGGGATGCTGTTCAGTGCAAGCCCTTCATCCGTTCTATCGAAAGGATGGTAGTATCGTTGCCTCGTGGATGACGAAGCTCGATCGCGAACTCGCAATCGAGGATAACGTCAACTACATCCGACAATCTATCGAAGCAATCCGAGGTTCCACCCATGAACCGCCCGTGTGGTTGGTCGGGTTCTCTCAAGGCGCAGCGATGGCGTTTCGAGCAGCTTTCTTCGTGCAGCCGAAGGTTGACGGAGTCATTGCCGTTGGCGGCGAGCTTCCGCCCGAGCTACGCTCGTTGCCTGCCCCCGCAGGAGTGCAACTCTTGCTTTGTCGAGGCAGTGACGATCCGCACTATACCCAGGCGCAGTGGGATGCAGACATCGCGATCCTTCGTTCGAACGGAGCCATGCTCGATACGCTGGAGTACCGCGGAGAACATCCTTGGAACGATATACTTCAAGAGAAGCTTCGCTGTTATCTGGGGCAATAGCCAACGCAGCGTTGGTTGAATCCGACGCGGTGACAGCCGAGAGCGAGCCTCAGACCGCCCGGCGGCAAAGTTCTGGGCAAAGAGCTACAGACGGTGCCGATCGATCGGCTCCTGTAGATGAGCATCTATTGTCTCATCGATAGCATTTTCCAACTGCTCCTCATCCGGAATTTGTCGCTGAAACAGGCCCAGCACCGCCAAGACGATCAAGATGATGATGGTGATTGCGGTCACCGCTTGCCCCGCGGATTCGCCGGGGGAGCGAATCAATTCGAGGCGTATTTCATTTCGTCCAGCCGGCACGTCTATCTCGACCAGTCCCTCCGGGATCGAAGGGGAAACTCGAAGGCGATAGTCGGAT
>JAGRAW010000301.1 GCA_020434415.1 Bdellovibrionales bacterium | reverse complement strand
GCAGGCGCCCCTTCAAAACTGCTCCCTCGTCCGAGTTGATTCTATACCAACCCAGGCGGTGCCGGGTACTGCAAACTTCTTGATCATGACCTGCACTGCTCGCGCGGCAGGGAAGGCATCGAAGATATGACCGCTTACTGCTTCAGTCAGCTCTTCCACCAGGACCCACTCCCGTTCACCGACAAAGCTGAGGATTGACTGAGTAAGAGCCGCATAACATATGCCGCGCGTCAGGTCCCTCTGTTGCGCAGCTTCGGAAATGTCAGTTTCAATTCCCAGGCTGATCAGCAATCGCTGCGGATACGCCCGCTCAGCGTCGGTGACGCCGATACGGACGTAAGTCATCAACTCTTCAATCCGAACGACGGCGTGGCGGGTAGGCACCGCTAAGCACCCCCGGTCGTTGCGAGATCCGGGTTGACCCAGATTTCTTCTTCGGCGCGAAGTCGTTCGATGAGAGCCGTGGCCAGGCGGTTCCCTGCCTTCTCGCCCTCGGCTTTTTGTAGCTCCGGAAGTTTCTGTTGGAACTCGGAGTCTTCAGGCTTTTGCTCGGAAGCGAGCTGGAGCACGTAGTAGGTCGTCCCCACTGAAAATACTTTGTCAGCGAGCGAGTTCTCTTTGGAGAGCGTGAACGCAGTTTGTCGAGCATCGGGTGCCATCAACGGCGGCGCTGATGCCGTCGCTCGTGTTGCGGGTTCGCTGGTCTCGACCGGGACTTGGAACTCCGTCGCCACCTCTTTCAGCGCAGGCGTATTGCCCGTGGTCGAAAGCTCTTTCACTTTTGCCAGCAACTCTTCCGCCTTTTGCTCGGCAAGCTCCGCAGCTTTCGCCTGACGGTAGTTGGCAATGACTTTCTCTTTTACTTCCGCGAACTCAGGTATGTAGGAATCCCGTTCTTCTATCACTTCGACCACATATGCATCGGTGCCCAACGTCACCACTTCACGGTCGCCTTGCGGTAGATCCATGATCTTGTCGAGTAGGCCGGCAGGAGCTGCGGCATCGACAGCTCCTTTGGCCATCAACTGTTCGCTGGTTACCGTCGGCACATTCTTCTCACGACCGAAATCGACAAGCGTCTTATCCGCACCGGCTTTCCCTTCGAGCTGGTTCAGGAAGTCGTCAGCAGCCGCGCGAGCGTAGATCGGAGCATCCTCTGCACGAAGCGCGTCTTCGAGCTCAGCTCGAACTTCCTCGAATTCCTTTTGCCGCCGCTCCTTTTTCCCTTCCACCTGAACGAGCTCATACCCCTCAGCGGTCGACAGGACTCGACTTACCGCTCCCGGCTCCAAGTTCGCCGCTGCGTCCCGGACCGCGGGGTCGAGTACGCTGTAGCGAACCCAGCCAATCTCGCCTCCCTGCGCTTTGGTGGCGTCGTCTTCCGACAGTTCTTTGGCGACCGCGGCAAAGTCCTCTCCGGCTTCGATTCGGCTCAGAGCCTGCTCCGCTTTTCGCTTGGCTAGATCGCCTTCGGACATCGGCTGTTCGCCGTTTTCTGCATCGCCGACCAATTCGGCAAGCGGGCTTTCGGCGTCTTTCGGCTCCTTCTTGAGCAGTATCCGCCGGAGGTTCACTTCCTGAGGCTCGTACAGTTCGTGTTTTCGTCGTTCGTAGCGATCCCTCAGGTCCTCCTCTGTCAGCTCGACTTCCGATTTGTGGTCCGCCGCGGGAAACGCCGCGAATGTGTAGCGTACCGCGCGAGGCTCGCGATACTCGTCCGAGTGCTCGATGTAGTATTCTTCGAGCTTAGCCTCATCGCTAACGTCAACTGCGGCCTCGAACTGCTTCGGTGCGAACGTGGCGTAAGCGAACGAGGCTTTACGATTCTGATCGACGAATACGGCGCGAAGTTCCGCGTCGGTCGGTGCGCTGAGGTCGGACAGCAGCGTGTTCAACTGTTCAGCGATAATATCCTTGCGGGTGTTCACTTCGAGTCCTGCACCGGTCAGCCCTTGCATTTGCAAGAACATCTCATAGGAACTTTTGGTGATGTTGCCGCCGAAGAAGGGGTGCGAGCGTATTTTCTCTTCAATCTGTGCGGTGCTTGCACTGAAACCGAAGGCATCGGCGAGCTTCTCGAGCAATACGCCGTTGATGAGGTCGTCGATCGCACGTTGCTCCAGATTGAGCATCCCTGCCATACGCTGATAGTTCTCTCCAAGCTGTTGCCGGAAAGCGTTCTGCCAACGATTGAGCGTAAGATAATACTCCTGCTGAGATATTTCTTCTCCGCCGACGGTCAATGCGGCGGTTGCGCTAGCGTTTTGACGAATCATGTCGGTGCCGAACGGAATCATCAGCAGAACGCAGAAGCCGACGATGACTGTTCCGAAGATAGAGCGTTTGTGTTTTCGAAGTTGTTTCAGCATTATCCTAGACCGTTATGCGTGCTACTTCCTGCAATCTCCCGGACGATATCCGTCCGTTGTTTCTGAAGCTGCCTCCCGAGCATATCGTGCTTCTGAAGAACTTGCTCGAGAGCTATGAAGGCTTAGCGGAGATTCGCACCCTCGACCGCGAAACCGGCGAGATAGTGCTGCTTGCGCTTCCCGATACCGAAGCCACGCTTCGCAGTGTGCTCGATTCGGAACAACCTTCGCTCGCCTTCCGCTATATTCCGACCCCCTCATCCGTGGCTGCGGATTGGCTACTGTCAGGAGCGAACTAGCTCCACCAGCAAGCTCTTACCAACCGCAAGCTGAAGGAGTCGTCCGCCGAGGACCGATGATTCCGAGGCCCGCTGGCGACGCGGCCCGACGAGGAGCTCACTCGCCTGCCAGTTTCTGGGTCAAAAGCTCGTTTACCACTTTCGGGTTCGCCTTCCCCTCGGTTTCTTTCATAACCTGTCCGACGAAAAAGCCCATCATTTTCGTTTTTCCTTCCCGGAACTGCGCAACTTGCTCCGGATGGTTAGCGAGAATCCGATCGATAACCTCAGCAATATGATCTTTATCTGAAATCTGCTTCAGGCCTGTCGATTCGATGATGCTGAGTGGCGAGGCTCCCGTCGAAAACATCTCGTCGAAGACCACTTTCGCAATTTTTCCCGAGATTACGTCGTCATCGATCAGTTTGACCAGCAAAGCCAGGTTCTCGGGGCTTACCGGGCACTGCTCCATGTCCAAGCCTTCCTTGTTCAGGCGACCGAAGAGCTCGGTGGTGATCCAGTTGGCGATGGCAGCAGGATTATGGTGTCCTGCCACGGCCTGGTCGTAGTACCGGGCGGTCAGCTTCTCCTCGGTGAGGATATCGCAGTAGTACTCATCCATCCGATACATCTTCTTGAAGCGACCGTAGACCTGCTCCGGAAGCTCAGGAAGCGCCGAGCGAGTCTTCTCGATCCATTCGTGGTCTACTACCAGCGGTAGCAGATCCGGGTCAGGGAAGTAGCGGTAGTCCTCCGCATACTCTTTCGAGCGCATCGAGCGGGTGGTGCCCTTCTGCTCGTCCCACAGTCGCGTTTCTTGGATAACCTTATCACCCTGATCGAGCAGCATGGTCTGTCGGGTTATCTCGTAGGCGATTGCCTTCTCCACGAAGCGAAATGAATTGATGTTTTTCAGCTCGACCTTCGTGCCGAGCTCGGTGCTTCCTAGCGGTCGCAGTGAGACGTTCGCGTCGCAGCGGAGGCTTCCTTCTTCCATGTTACCGTCGCAAATCTCGAGGTAGCGCACGATCTGCCGAATATGTCGCATGTAGGCGCCGGCCTCTTCCGGCGTGCGCATGTCCGGTTCTGAGACAATTTCTACCAACGGAACGCCGGCCCGATTCAGGTCGATGAACGACGTCGGCTCGTTCTCTCCATGCGTGTTCTTTCCCGCGTCCTCTTCCAAGTGGATCCGGGTAATCCCGACGCGTTTGTGCTCGCCACCGAGCCGTATCGTCAGGTGGCCGGTATGGCAGATCGGCTTGTCGTACTGCGAGATCTGATACCCCTTCGGCAGATCGGGATAGAAATAGTGCTTCCGGGCGAAGATGCTTTCACGATTTATTTCGCAGTTGGTCGCCAAACCAAGTCGAATGGCGAAATCCACCACTCGTTTGTTGAGCACCGGCAGCACTCCCGGCATGCCCAGGGTTACCGGGTCCGTCAAGCTGTTCGGAGGACGGCCGGCTGTCGTTGCCGAAGTCGCGAAGATTTTGCTGTTGGTCGCGAGCTGCGCATGGACTTCGAGTCCAATGACTGCTTCATACTGGATCATTGCGCCCCCGTTGCGAATGCGCTGTCCTTCTTGAGCGGCAGCACGTCAAACGGTTGTTGTTGGAGGAATGACTCTGCGGCCTGCAACAGTCGAAGCTCCTGAAAGGGCGGTGCGATTAGCTGTAGACCGACGGGTAGCCCTGTCGGGTCCAGTCCGCACGGCAAGGAGAGCGCGGGAAGGCCGGCCAAGTTGATGGGCACCGTCAGCACGTCCGCGAGATACATTTCAAGCGGCGAGTGCATTCGCTCTCCCAGCTTGAACGCCGCTGTCGGCGAGACGGGCGTGGCGATGACGTCGCAGAAGTTGGCAAATGCGGCTTTATAGTCGTTGATGATCAGCGTGCGAACCTGCTGCGCCCGGCGGTAGTACGCTTCGTAGTAGCCGCTGGAGAGCACGAATGAACCCATCATGATTCGGCGCTTTACTTCGGGGCCAAATCCTTCTGCGCGAGTGCGGCAGTACATCTGCTCCAGCGATTCACTTCGTTCGGTACGGTGGCCGTAGCGCACGCCGTCGTATCGAGCGAGATTTGAAGAGGCTTCTGCCGGCACGATGATGTAATACGTCGCAAGGGCGTGAACGAGATGTGGTAAGCTGACCTCGACCACGCTCGCACCTAACTGCTCGAGAGTCGTCAGGCTTTGTTGGTAGGAGCGTCGAATGTCCTCTTGCACGCCGTCGAGGCCTTGCTCCTTGGGAACACCGACACGCAGCCCCTTGAGTCCTTCGGTGCGGGCTCGATCAAGGCCTCCCACATAGTCCGGCACTTCGACATGCATCGAAGTCGAGTCGTTGGGGTCTTTCCCGGCAATGGCTTGAAGGAGTAGCGCGAGGTCTCGCGGGGTGCGTCCGAACGGTCCGATTTGATCGAAAGATGACGCATATGCCACTGCGCCGTAGCGGCTGACGCGGCCGTAGGTCGGTTTCAGCCCAAGCGTTCCGGTGAATGCCGCCGGTTGTCGTATCGAGCCGCCGGTGTCCGTGCCCAAGGCGAGCGGTACTTGCCCGCTTGCGACTGCTGCAGCGGAACCGCCGCTCGACCCGCCCGGCACCCGCTGTGGATCCCAGGGATTTCGCACCGGTCCGAAAGCCGAGTGTTCGCACGACGAGCCCATGGCGAACTCGTCAAGGTTGGTCTTCCCTAGAAGAACCCCGCCGCAGTCGAGGATTCGCTGTACTGCGGTGCATTCATACGGGGGTATGAAGCCTTTGAGGATTTTGGAGCCGCACG
>JAGRAW010000300.1 GCA_020434415.1 Bdellovibrionales bacterium | reverse complement strand
GGGGTGGCTTGAGCCTGCTATCGTCGTGCCGTCATCCGGGAAGCGAGTCGCAGTGGTCGGTTCAGGTCCGGCAGGGCTTGCCTGCGCAGAACAACTTGCTCGTGCCGGCCATTCCGTCACGGTGTATGAGCGTGCGGATCGGATCGGGGGGCTGCTCCGTTATGGCATCCCTGACTTCAAGCTCGAGAAGTGGGTAATCGACCGGCGCTTAAAGCTGCTGGAAGCGGCGGGTATCTCCTTCTGCACGAGGGTCGAGGTTGGACGAGATGTTCCGATGCAGGTCCTTCAGGCAGAATTCGATGCGGTGGTGGTAGCTACCGGAGCGACGGTCGCTCGTGAGCTTACAGTTCGAGGCAGCACCCCGGCAGGCGTCCACTTCGCAATGGAATTTCTTGCGCAGCACAATCGTCGAGTTGCAGGTTGCGAGGAGGCTTTTGTGCGCGAGGGGTGGTGGTTCGGTGCGGAGTGGGCGGACATCGTAGCAACCGGCAAGCACGTTGTGGTCATCGGTGGCGGTGATACCGGGTCAGATTGTGTCGGTGTCAGCAACCGTCAGGGCGCAAAGCAGGTCACCCAGTTTCAGTACAAGCCAATCCCCTCGGCGGAGCGCGAGCGTGGTCAACCATGGCCCTTTTGGCCGGTGCGCCTCCGAACTTCAAGTTCGCATGAGGAAGGATGTCGGCGGGAGTGGTCGCTTTCGTCGCTGGAGTTCGTGGAAGCTGATGGACGAGTGGTCGGCGTGCGTACGGTGGAGGTTGACTGGGCTCCTGACGGAGGCGGTATGCAACCGAGGGCCGGTACGGAACGAGAGTGGGCTGCAGATTTAGTGTTGTTGGCGATGGGATTCACGGGCCCGGAACAGGCGATACTCACGGCCGCCGGTATCAGTCGCAAAGACGTTGTATTCGATAAGCACAGGAGCGCGCACCAAACCGCCGTGCCCGGCACGTTTATCTGCGGCGATGCGCGTCGCGGTCAGTCTCTGGTGGTATGGGCAATTAGCGAAGGTCGAGAGGCCGCGTGTGAAGTCGATACCTACCTTCGCGGAGCAACCTCGCTACCGAGGAAGGGACGGGGAGACTTGCCAACGCTGTCTGCGGCGGGGAGCTTGCCGGTGCTACCTGTCGGATGACGCGGAGACTACTACACCTGGGACAGGCGGGGTTACGCAGTGCGGTTCTTAGAACCGCACTGCGTATACTAGCAAGAACCACTTTAACCTAGTCGCCGAGCTCTCGGAGAAGGCAAACCTGCGGTCCGACTATTTCGTAATCAAACAACGCCATCGTGTCTGCATCGCAATAGGTTCGGAGTATCAACGTGTCGCCGCTTTTGTAACTCAGCTGACGAACATGTTCGCTTTGATGCCGATTCCCATTGAAGTCAAACCTTTCATCGGGAATTTCCTCAAAGGTAATCAGTTGGTGGCGAACATCGCCTGCCGGGTCGGGGCGCTCTTCAAAACCGTGCCAAATCTGCTGTTGATGAGTTGGACCTCCCTGATTGCCGTGCATTGATATTGGCCTGTACTCGATTATCGGAGTGCGTCGGATCGGACGTTCCACGTGTGCGAATATCGAGGAAACAGTCAAGGTCCGCTCTTCAACGAAAGCGTTTGCTCGTTGCAAACGACGCTCCTTGAAAGGATCGTACGCAGGTTTCGGTTCCGTCGCTTTAGCGGCATCTGGTTCAGGCACGCCTGATGTAACCAATCTAAAAAATATGCAACAGAGGCTCACACAGATTGCGGCCAAGACTAAAACAACGACCATCACCGTATCGAACGACGACTCTGCAGACATGGGAAAGACCTTTCAACCAGAGAGATACCTGACTATCCCTAGCACCCGCCGTGGGAAGGGAATGTAACCTTGTTACCAGCGAGATAGCACAGTAGAGCCACCAAGACGAGTTCAAGCTAACCGTAGAGAACGGGTCTGAATTCATGTCTGAATTTCGGTGTGCCTGCTACTTCGTTTCAGCAGGAGGCTTTGTTTGCAGGACGAATCTACTTGAGCGACAAACCGGTGAATCGCCATCCTGTCCGTATTCATCACAATATCTAAGCTGTTATCAGGATGTAGTGCTCACCAAATCCGAAGGACTCTTTGATGGACCGTGTAGTAATTGCAACGCGCTCGCTCAACGAAGAGCTCTACCGCCTGTCCGGCGAACTGCTCGGTCTACCGTTTCCTCGCTATCGGATCACCGGCACTACTGCGGACAGCTACTTTTGCGTGTTGCACGAGCTCGACGCGGACTGGGTTATCAATATTGACGAGGACGCGTTCGTCACAGCGCCGGACCGTATTCTGGCGCTGTTGCAGTATATGCAGGAGCATGACTATGACTGTTGCGGCATGCCTGACGGCGGAGTTGTCGATATTCGCTTCCACAATCCGCTGGTGCCAAACGCTTTCTTCACCATTCACAATGTAAAGAAGGTGCGGGAATGGTTCAATCTCGACGAGATCTATCGCGCACGCTACGAACGATCGCTGGACCGGCATGTGCCGACGAATCTTCTGCGGCGCGAGCAGTTCGCCTTCGATGACTTCGAACCGTACTACAAATACTTCTTTTGGCTCCTCCACAAAGGCGCTCGCTTTCTGTACCTGGACGCCATTCAGTGGGTTCGAGATCCGATAACGACCATACTCGCCGACCACGAGCGACAACCGTTTCTGATGCACACCTGGTACGCCCGCGAGTACCAGAGTCAGAAGCAGCGATTTCACCAAGCGATTGCTTTCGCACGCGCCGTCCAACAGCAGCGAGAGCGGGAGCTGCGGACTATGCCTAAGCGATCCATTAACGACGCTCTGTGAGCGTCGCGCGGCTTCCGTAAGGTAGAAAGTGCGTCGCGTCTAGAATAGTTAGAAAGACCAGGAATGCCAGAGCCAGGAGGGCTGTCGCAAGATTGGTCATCGCCGTCGGTAGCGCATGGTGAAGATGGCGTTGATTGAGTTAAGGCGAATTTCCCGCCGTTTCAAGGCGCCGGAAGCCCTTCGCGAAAAGTTTACGCAGGTCCATAAGCAAGACCCTCGTCTCACGTGATAGCGAAGACCTTTGCGGCACTCTTCCCGCTTTTGCAGCAAGCCGCTTGCCCTACCCCCTGCATCCGCATGTTTTGCCAGGCTTGAAATCCGACACACCATTTCCTATCTTGAGGGTGTGTGTATGAGTATGTATAATTATACTTATAGTGTGTATGGCACCTGAATGTGTAGGAGGAGGAAGATGAATCCAATAGGCGCTCTCTTGGTGCTAATTTTGGGATTTGGTTACATATTTTTTGAGGACCAGCTTCGTTTGGAATTCTCCGTGATGGAACCGCAGCAGCTTCTGTCGTTTGCGGCCATCGCCTTCGTGGCGTTCTCAATTGGCTACTTGCTGAAGGACTAGCTGAGCCAAGGACCATCGTCGGCACAACGTCGCCTCCTTACAGAGGCGAGCTTTGATAATGCTCGATTTCGCTAGAGGTTTCAGATGATGAAGAGATTCAAGCCCTTTTCTACGCTGAAGTTTATCTTCGCGCCTAGAGGCGGCAAGCCCGGGCAGTTGCCGAGCCACTGCCGGTTTACATCCGAAAGGTCGCCACAACTGCGGAAGCCCGGAAGCTTCAAAGCGAACGAGTACGGGGGTCGGCTGTTCAGCCTTGATGGGGCGCGGTAGACGCGAAGCGGGAGGGGAGCGCCGGAGCCCATGATCGAGCTACAATGACTCGCACAGGGTTGAGGACTGAACTTGATGAGCAGCGCGGCGTCGGTATGGCGTGGCGCTCTTTCGTCCGAATGGACAGTCGATAATCCGTGCTACGCCGAAACCGGTTGTGGAAGAGCACTTGGCTCGTCCGCGAAGCTGCACGCGCTCTTCACGCTTATCAGGAACCTTCCAACCAAGACCGTTCGCCTGGGCGATGCGAAGGACTGGGGACGTGAGCCCCAGGTTATCGGATGCATACTGCAAAAATATTTTTATTGTATGATCTTGCCAAATCGGTCCAGCGGGCTGAACGCGCTCCAGTACACGTAGAGCGCGATGCCTTCCAGTCGTTCTTGCGAAACAAAAGGATCCGAGTAAAAGCGAGAATCCTTTGAGTAATCGCGATTGTCTCCTAACAGAAAAACCGAATTCTCCGGTACTACTGCGGGGCCGAAGTCTCTCCTCCCTCCCAAGAGCCATATCGCGTATGGTTCGACCTGTGGGATTCCATTCAACAGCAGTTTGTCGCCGCGTACTTCGATCTTGTCTCCCGGCAGCGCAACTAAACGTTTTACTATATGAATTTCTGACTCATCGACATCCGGCGTCGTACTATCATCCGCCAGGGTATAGAGAACTACTTGTCCATGCCGTAAAGTTGCTGAGGTGGGCGCGAACTTCTGGACAAGTAGGTGATCTCCCGGCAGTAGTGTCGGTTCCATCGAGGATGAAGGGAGCTTGAATGCCTCGAAATGATTCTGTTTGACGTAGTTAGCGCTGACCGACTTAATTGTCAGCGACGCTATCCAAACGAGTGCATAGACATACCATTTATTGTACCACGCCAGTTCAGTGGTCTCGATGCGATATGCGGAAATGGTAGCGTCTAACCACACCAGCGTCCATGTAACCAGTGCCGCGACAATCCAACAGGCTGCTCCCTTGGGACTCGTCAGAAGGAATGGGAGAACAAGCAAACTGAAGACATTAAAGACAAAGCAAACTCCGAGGAACTTGCCGACTTGTCGATTGTACAACTGCCCCAGCGCGGCACCAGGCGCTAAAAATGATAAGAGAAATGCTACCCATGGTTTTCGGCGTTTTACATTGGACATTTGGCGAGAGGAATAGCTACCTAACAGTTTGGATTGGGCGACAGGCTCCATCCCGGCGCTCAGCGACTGCCCAACGTCTACCATAAGTCACTCGTCGTGGCCGCGGTAATCTGTTGTTTCGCTCTGTAGCACTTTATCCGTCGGATTCTTCCCAGATGTGGGACGATTTCTCAGTGGGCACAGAAGGGCCGTGTTGGGAACGGCTCTTTCCGGGGATGGTTCTCTCCAGGAATGCGCTGTGCCGGACGATTACTTCCGTTCAGTGAGGTGAGAAGCAAGGCTGCGCCACAGACGCATGCTCCGACCCAGTGAGCGCAGGTTAGGTGGCCCAACTCGTAACGTTCTAAAGCTGGAGGTGTCCATGTCGGCGCGTCTGTTGATCCATGACACCGGCACTTCGCGGATGCGAAAACCTGCCAACAAAGGCTTCAAACCGGTCTCGAGGTTCGCCGCAAAGTGAGTATGGGGGTCCCCACTTAGGGCCGTCCACCGTTGCCGTTGCCTCCCGCGTTGCCGTTACTGCCTGCGTTTCCGTTGCCGCCCGCGTTTCCGTTGCCGCCTGCGTTATCGTTGCCTCCCGCGTTTCCGTTGCCGCCTGCGTTATCGTTGCCTCCCGCGTTTCCG